>JAOZRY010000367.1 GCA_029939965.1 Bacteroidales bacterium
AAAATCCAATTTGGGCATTTGTTCAGTGCGAATAGTGATTCACCTAAAAACATAGAAACATGAAAAAATTTACAACATTTCTGATTTTAGCAGCTTTCATCTTCAATGCAAATGTTATCCTTTCCCAAACCACCATACCTGATGGTACCAATATTTCCGGCACATGGGATATTGCAGGTTCGCCATATATTGTGGAGGGGGAGGCGATTGTGCAGGAAGATGCTACTTTATTAATTGAATCGGGAGTTACAGTTAAATTTCAAACAGGTACTGATTTTGATTATTCAAGTCCTACGTTTGATGCCGGATTTTTGAGAATAAATGGATCTCTGCAAGCTGTAGGGACAGAAAATGATTCTATCCTTTTTATACGTGATGGTGACACAGGTAATTGGGGGACTATATTTGCTAACTATGGAAGCACCTTAGATTTATCATATTGTCGTGTCAGTAATGCAAATAGAATTATTGGTATTGATCCGAACTGGGCATATAGATATGGTGCTATACATGCTTTCTCTAATATAACACTTTCCAATTGTCTAATCAAGGATAACTTAAACAATGGCATTGGTCTTCATCATTCTGATGCAGTTATTTCAAACTGCAATGTTTGTAGTAATAGTGGTAGTGGCATGTCAATGTTTGTAGATAGTTATCACAATGTTTCGATTTTATACTCCAAGATAATAAATAATGTTAATGGTCTTGTTATAAGTACATTAGGCAGTTATGTTATTATTACGGATTGTGAAATACTAAGTAATAGTACAAACGGAATTTGTTTGTCAGGTTCAGCTTCTGTTAAATTATTTAATTCTTCAATCAAAGAAAACGCAGAATATGGGATTAGAAATTTAAGTACGAGCACTTTACATTCTGGTTCCATCATTGAAAATTGTTGTTTTGAAAATGGAAAATACGGACTAATGTTGAGAGTTCAAGGAACAGGTATAATATTTAAAAACAATTACTTTATTGAAAATGGTGAAAAAGGAGCATCTATTTATAATCGTGGAGGAAATCCTTCTTTTATCGGGAATGTTGTTTATGGTAATTTTGATGATGGTTTGTCTCTTTTCAGTATTACAAATACCGCACAATTAATTAGCAATAACACCATAGTAAATAATGGCGGTTATGGTATTTACGCCTTGGCAACAAATCTATCATTGGAAAATAACATCATTTGGGGTAATTTGGCATCAATATCAAACATCACAAATAATGGTGCTTCATACATTAGGAACTGCGTACTTCAAGATAATAATTTGCCAGGTTTTGGCAGTGATCTGGGCGGGAACCTCCTAAACACCTACCCCCAATTCTCCGACACTACCAACAACGACTTCACCCTGCTCCCCACCTCGCCATGTATAAATGCCGGTTCATTCAACACTTCAATACTGGATAGTACCGACCTTGCCGGCAATCCCCGCCTCAGCCATGGCCGGGTGGATATGGGCGCTTATGAATATCAGCAAACAGGCGAATGGTTACATCTGGTTTATCCAAATTGGAAAGAGATACTTGATGGCGGTACAAGTGATACGATTAGATGGATTGGCAGTGAAGGAGTTTCAAATGTAAAAATTGAATACTCACCGGAAAATGGAGGCAGTTGGGAAACAATAACATCTTCAACCGAAAATGATGGCGAATTTATCTGGGGCAATATCCCGGATGTGGATGTTTGTGCTGCAAAAATCAGGATAATTGATAATAATAATGCTACCATTTCAGATGTTACAGATACAACTTTTTTCATAGCTTCCAACCTCATTGCCAATGGCGAACAGGTTTCAGGTACATGGTCACTTGCCAATTCACCTTATACTGTTGAAGCCAAAGCCATCATCCCGCAGGGGCAAACCCTAACAATCGAACCCGGTGTTGAGGTTCTTTTTAAAACAGGCAGAAACTACGATTATAACTTATCCTATTTTAACATGGGTACCCTAAAAGTAGAGGGCAAACTTATTGCAGAAGGAACTGCATAAAATCCCATTCGTTTCACACGCCTTTGCGATGATGACCTTTGGGGTGTCGTTTTCTTTGAATCCACTGCCGATGCCGGCAGCATAATGAAACACTGCAACTTTGAATATAGCAATGCGGTTTACTTTAATGATATTTTTTATGGTGCAGTTTCGTTTAATGCTTCAGGGGCAACCATCCAAAACTGCAATTTCCAAATTTGTTTCGCCGGTATCGTCAGCGCATACAATTCATCACCCACCCTGGTCAACAACAATTTTACATTCAACTTTGAAGGTGGAACCCTCTGCTGGAAAAGTCCGGGAACTAAAATCATTAATAATGAATACTTCGGCAACTTGGGCTATGGAATCCGTTGTTATCAATCCAGCCCGGCAATTACCAACAGCACAATCACCTTTGATGGCACACAGCCCGATAAAATATTGCACAGCCGGAATTTTGTCGATACTTCAGTGATGCTCTTTAAGCCCGAAAACAAGAACTTTCTGTACGGGATGTACCTTGAAAATAACTCCGATCCAAATATTCAGAATACCATTATCTATGCAAACGGAATTTACGAAGAGGGCGAAAATATTCACCTCGAAGGGGGCAGTACGCCCACAATCAGCTATTCACTTTTGAGTGATTCACTATTGCCCGCAGGTGCAATTGATGGCGGAAACAATATTTTGGGACATGATCCGGTGTTTAACGATCCTTCAAAATTAGATTTCAGTTTAAATGCCGCCTCCCCCTGCATCAACACCGGCAACCCTGATACCACCGGCCTTAACCTGCCAGGACTTGACCTTGCCGGAAACTCACGTCTTTACGAGGATGGCCCAATAGACATGGGCGCTTATGAATTTCAGGCAATGGTCCAGAAGGTGATTTTAGCACAGGGATGGAGCGGGATTTCGGCATTTATTAATCCGGTCGATGATGATGTTGTGCAAATGTTCGATCCAATTATTAATGATCTTATCATTCTCCAAAACGCTTCCGGTATGTTCTGGCCCGAACAAAATATCAATACCATTGGTAGCTGGAACACCCACCAGGGCTACCAGGTAAAAGTGGCCGATTCTGTTGAACTGTTTATTGCCGGGACAAGGGAAAACAACAAAACCCTGCAGCTTACCGGGGGCTGGAACCTGATACCGGTACTTTCGGAATGTGAGGTGGATATGGCCGGGCTTTTTAACGGCACTGATCTGATCATCATAAAAGAGGTAGCCGGATGGGGAATCTACTGGCCGGAGTTTGGCATAAATACACTTGGGGCACTCTCGCCAGGCAAAGCATATTTTGTTTTGATGGGGAGTGAAGGGGATGTTACTTTTCCGGGGTGTGAGCGTTGATCAATCCCCATATTTGAGCAATCCCTAAGCTAATTGTTCTCGTCTGTTAATAGTAAAATTGATTTGTGCATTTAAAGCATTTAATACTTTCATCAAAGTACCAATTGTTATGTTTTTGGCATTGTTTTCAAGCTTTGAAATGTGTGCCCGTTGTACACCTATCATTTTCCCTAATTGCTCTTGTGTTAAATTCTTTTCTTTTCTTAATTTTTTTATCTCTTCTCTTAAAAGCTCCATTTTCAATTCTTGTTCAAACTTATCTCTTATAGGTGTTCCAACTGCACCATAAGTTTTATCCATTAACTCATCTAATGTCGTAGTTTTCATAATCTAAATTCTATTTTAAATTGAAATACATTTTTTTAATTGCTTCTGCTTTAGCTATTTCTTTTCCTGGTGTTTTATTTGTCTTCTTATTAATTCCATGGGTTCCAATAATTAAAGTTTCATCTTCAAGTGTTTTATCCCAAAATGCGAAGATTCTGAAAAAATTGTTAAAACCTCTTTCTCTGAATTCGAATATACCATCCGTTTCTTTTAATTTTTCAAACCACGGGCCTTTATATCCATTTTTAACTTTATAGAAAGAAAATGAGAATTTGTCTTTTATTTTTTGGGGAAGTTTATGAAAGAAATTTTCAGCATCCTCAAGGAAAATTATTTCTATATTTTTCTTCATATTGTGCGAATAAAATCGATACAAAAATAAAAAATGTTTCCTTATTATGACCGTTTTTAACTAATTTTTGCAAAATGTTACCACAAGTAATTACATTTGCAGTAAAGCCTTTTTAGAAAAATATGAATTAAATGATGATTAAAATACGAAAAGCAATAGCAGCAGACAGCGAAACCATTGCCGGTTTTCAGGTTGCGATGGCCAAAGAGACCGAAGCAATTGATTTGGACTGGGAAACAGTTTCAAATGGTGTGAAGGCTATTTTTGAAAATTCTGGGTTGGGCCATTATTT
>JAOZRY010000023.1 GCA_029939965.1 Bacteroidales bacterium
GGTTTACCTTTCTGTTTTCCCGGAATCCAATTGGGCATGCTTTTTACAGCATTTAATGCCACCTCATCACATGCCGCATCGAAACCACGTAAGATAGATGTATTTGTAATTGATCCATCTTTTTCCACAACAAATGAAACATAAACACGTCCTTCATTCCCAGCCTTTTTGGCTTCTTCGGGATACACTATTTTACTTGCAATAAATTTCATTCGTGCATTTGTACCACCCGGAAAATGAGGCATTTCTTCTACAACAGTAAATACTTCTGCCTCAATTTCGTCAGTATTCGTTACCTCAATCTTATCAGGTGTTTGTTTTTCGACCTGGGCAATGGTTTTTACCATAGGCGATGCCGCAAAGGCAACAACCAGCAATAGTGCCACCGGAGTTACCAACAACAGCTTTAGCCTTGCAATAAATGTAGATTTGTTTTTTGTCATCATAATTATACGTTTTTTAATTAATGAATGATTAAAATTATTTGTAAGATTATTTACTTGAATTCCGGTTGTTTGACTAAACAGTAATGTTTGGTAATTGATGGCATTATACCCTTTGAGCAATACTCCTTCATCGGCAAGGTATTCGTGAACCGATTTGAGCGATATTCTGTAAAACCATACAATTGGGTTGAACCATTGCAGAATAGTCAGGATTTCGAACAAGATTAAATCCAGTGAATGCCGCTGTTGGATGTGAACCTGTTCATGTTCAATAATTTCTTTTATACTTTTTTCGGTTAATTTTTTACGATTAATAAAAATCAGACCAAAAAATGAAAATGGTGCATAATTGCGATCTATAAAAACTATGCTAAGCCCTTCGTGGTGCGATACTCCGTTTTTCCGAATCAGGAGAATAAGTTGCCCTATTTGAAACAAAAACCTGAGTAAGAAAATTGAAACACCGGTGAGGTAAACAATTGAAATGATTTGAAAAGTATTTAAGTTATTACTTAAAGCCGGGCTAAGTGTGGTAGCATTAATAATGATAGCATCTAACACAACGAAGTAAGTTTCGTTAACATCAGCAAATGGCAATTCCACCGGGAGCAGTGGAAATGTGATTGAAAAGAGCACAGTTACAACGAGGTAAACTCTGTTCATCTGAAAAAATGTATCCCGGCTCAGAAACATCCAGTAAATGGCATATAGCAAAACCAGGCTAATGGATGATTGCAAAAGATATAATATCAGTTCGTTCATTTTTATATATTTAAATTTCTGATTTTTGCTTTAGCTCTTTCGATTTTCTAAGATCAGTGCGTCCCTCCTCTTTCTCCCCCATTTTAATTCTTACAACGCCCCGGTTAAAATAGGCTGTGTAACTTTCAGGATTTATTTCGATAGCTTTGTCGAAATCGAGTTGTGCACCATAGAAACTGCCTGTTCGGTAAAACAATTTTCCACGGTTGTTATATGCTTCCGAAAATTCAGGTTTAAGTTCGATTGCTTTCGCAAAATCGTCCAGAGCTGTGTAAACAATCCCCATATTTGATTTTGCAAGTCCTCTGTTTTGGTATGCTTCAGCATAATCAGGATTATACATAATTGCTGAGTCGAAATGCCCCATGGCTTCGTTAAAAGATTGTGTGGCTTTATTAAACAAATCTTCGACCGACTCAGACTTCGGAGTAAGTGCCAAAATGGTAAACAAACCAATTGCAGAGAAAAGAGCTATAACCAATTTCCGGTTTTTACCCAAAGGGTCTTTTATTATAAATTTCATTGGTTTTGATTTTCCTTTTGTTTATTTATCTGGTCTTCGATCATCTCTTTAATCTCCTCCATTTCGGTAATACTCAGGTTGTTTTCTTTTGAAAAAAATGAAACAAGCTGTTTGTAGGAGTCACTAAAGTAACCCACCAGAATTCCATTCAGATAAGTTTTGGCATAATCTTTTTTTGATACCAGTGGGAAATACTCATGGCTTTTACCATAAGCAGTATGACCAATAAATTCCTTTTTTTCGAGAATGCGTACAATTGTAGAAACAGTATTGTAGGCGGGTTTCGGAATAGCTATTTTTTCGAGAATATCTCTAACAAATCCCTTCTTAATTTCCCACAAAATTTGCATTACCTGTTCTTCTGCCTTAGTTAATTTTTTCATCGAACTACATTATTACTAAAAAACATGAATTGATAACGCAAAGGTATAACTAATATTTTAGTTGTGAAACTATATTTTTAGTTGATTTCTTATATTATTAGAGATTAATGATTTAGAGTTTGGGGAGGCAATACCCATTATTCAAATCACAATTTCGGTACTGTGAGCGTAATGCTGAAATTAGGAATTGAAAGAAGGAATACCTCGTAGAGGTTCAAGTATTGTAGAATCATTCACACACGGAATAACAAAATATTGTCCCTAAATTCCCTGACTTATTTTCAAGTCATGGATTAATAAAAACAAAGCAAATTTAATTGCCGGGGTAGTGTAAAAACATCAGTTGTTAACATCTTCCACCATTAATATCTTCAACTCTTCCACTATTCAAAAAAAAACCAATATTGGATTTGTTATGTTATCGGATGTTTATAATTTTGCAACTCATTAAATATTAATATGATCGTTATGAAAAAATTCACACTTCTATTTTCGTTTGCACTGTTACTCGGTTTCTTTGGTTTCTCACAATCAGCCCTACAGTCGGATAGTACTAATAATAAAACGGACGAAAATGGCTTGAAACAAGGATATTGGGAAGAAAAAGTTGGAAGATCGCAAGTTGCAGGAAATTATGTTGATGATCAAAAACATGGCACTTGGGTGTTTTATCACCCTAACGGTATTGTTCAAACCATCCAGAATTATGACATGGGCAGTAAAGAAGGGTTATTTATTGATATTGACAAGAAGGGTTATTTTGTATCTGAAAAACATTACAAAAACAATGAATTACATGGCCCACTCAAAAAGTTTGAACGTGGCTCTCGATTAATCCTCGAAGAACACTACAATAACGGAAAACTTGATGGCGTAAAAAAGGCATTTTACAGCACAGGAAGGGTACAGGAAGAATCTGTTTATAAAAATGGAATGAAACAGGGGGTTTCAAAATGGTATAATCAGGAGGGAAAAATCATTGCTGAATATCAATATGTTGATGGTAAATTTGAAGGTAGTCAAAAAACTTTTTATGAGGATGGGGCATTATTAACTAATGAAAATTATATTAATAACAGCTTGGAAGGCTTATACAAAGAGTACTATAGCGATAGCACTTTAAAAGTTGAAGGACAGTATAAAAACAATTTGAAAGATGGTGTGTGGAAGGAATTTGATGAAGAAGGCGTTGTAGTGAGCGAAGATAAATATAAAAAGGGTGAGAAGAAATAAAACTAAATTTGATTTTGAGAAAAGTAAAAAATCCTTTTAGAGGCCTTGATGGTTACAATTGTTTTGGTTGTTCGCCCGACAACGAAAACGGGCTCAATCTTAGATTTGTTGATGAAGGCGAATACCTTACTGCTTCCTGGACTCCCAAAAAATATTTTCAGGGATATAGTAATCTGCTGCATGGCGGAATACAATCGACATTAATTGATGAGATTGCCAGTTGGTATGTATATGCAAAATTAAAAACCGCAGGAGTTACATCAAAACTTGAGGTTCGTTACAAAAGGCCTGTTTTTACTGATAAAGGCGACATAAAACTCAAAGCCCGTCTTATTGAGATGAGAAGAAACCTGGCCGATATAGAAGTTGAACTCCTTGATAGTGATGGGAAAATATGTGTTACCGGCACGGTTCAGTACTTTACTTTTTCAGAAAAAGTAGCTCGCGAAAAATATTGGTATCCCGGCTCAGATGCTTTTTTTGATACTGAATAAGGGTTTGGGGCTAAATTCTTGATAGCTCAACGTTTTGAGAATTAATATTTATCTTAACAATACATATTTTTAAAGCAAATTAAAACTTTGTACTTGCTCAAAAAATACTGCAATAATTCAACAATTAATTCGTAAAGAGTACATTAAAATCTCAGCCTGTTTTTACTGCTGATTAAACACAAACTACATGATTTCGCGCATATTTACTGCTATTTTGGTAACACTCATCGCAACGCTCATTATTTTCTCAGGCTGTAAAAAAGAAGATACCATCGACACCAGCCCATCCATCAAACTCAATTTCTCGTCCGACACATTGATTTTTGATACCGTTTTTTCGACCATTGGATCCATAACAGCACAAATACAAGTTTATAATCCATCAGATAACAAAGTTATAATATCATCTATTAAACTTGCAAATGGTGCAAACTCCCGCTACTCAATTAATGTAGATGGCGAATCGGGCACGCAATTTTCAGATATTGAAATTCGGGGTAATGACAGTATTTTTATTTTCGCTAAAGTAACAATCAACCCCAACGATGATGCTTCACCATTCGTTGTAACCGATTCGATACTATTTGAAACCAATGGAAACCACCAGGATATCGACCTTGTGGCATGGGGACAAAATGCCCGTTATATTTTATGGGACACCGACAGGCCAAATCTACCACGATACAAAATTGTGGCCGGCGAAGGTGTTGATACCACCTGGACTAACGAATTGCCCATAGTAGTTTATGGGTATGCTGTAGTGGATTCTTCGGGTAGGTTGACTATCGAAGCTGGAACAAAAATCCATTTTCATAATGCCTCAGGTTTATGGATTTACAAAGGTGGCTCATTAAAAGTAATGGGAACATTGGAAGAACCAGTATATTTTCAGGGCGACCGGCTCGAAGATTTTTACAGCGACCTTCCGGGGCAATGGGACAGAATTTGGATTAACGAAGGTGCTATTGATAACGAAATAAACTATGCTATTATCAGGAATGGTTTTATTGGCCTGCAGTTGGAAACCCTCCAAGAGTATATGGGAAATCAGCTTTTCCTGAGCAATACTATTATCGAGAATATGTCGGGGGCAGGAATTTTAACCCGCTACTATTTTGTTTCCGGAAACAATTGCGTAATAGCTAACTGTGGTCAATATGCACTTGCACTTACTTTGGGTGGGGTTTACGATTTCCGCCAGATTACTGTTGGTAATTACTGGAGTAATGGAGTTAGAAATAGCGAATCGGTGTACCTCAATAATTATTTCATCGATAACCAAAATCAAGTGGTGGCGTATCCCTTTTATGCCAACATTTCAAATAGCATTATATACGGTAATCAAAAAAATGAACTACTAATTGACGATAGTGTAGCTGAATTTCTATTTACTTTCGATCATTGTCTGATTAAAACTGAGATAGACGTTGTACAGGACACAAACTTTAAATCTATCATTAAAAATGAAGACCCGTTATTTGTTGATTACACTGTAAATAATCTCCAGCCCGACAGTTTATCGCCTGTAATTGGTGCAGGAAGCATCGAAGTTGCCAACACCGTCCCGTTGGATATTAATGGCATTAATCGCACCGAACGACCTGACCTCGGAGCATACCAATGGACTCCAACACAGGAGGAAAGAAGACGTTGATATTAATTAAAAAAAGAAACCAAAATATTTAATATAATTTCTATAAACTAAATATAATGAAAAAAATTAACCTGAATACCGTACTACTTCTAGTATGCATTGTTCTTTTAATTATCTGTATTTATGGAATATATAATCAACCTACACTTGAAGAAATTGACCAAAGAATAATGCATTGGGGTCAGCATTTTGGAGCGGCCTACTCAAACTAATTATTAGAAATAAATAATAAAGCGAGTATTACAATTAAGGTTCTATTGCGAATTTAGTCGAACACACAAAAAAGATTCAATGAACCAATGCTTAAATGTTTCAATGATTTAATGCTTCGATGATTATCGCATTGTTTCCTTGTTGCATTTCATCATTAATTACAAACTTATTAACAGAATAACAGAATCATTTATTTACCATTAGAATGGTAGTAGAACCATAAACAATAAAACCACACTATACAATCGTGCTGTAGTAAGGATTTTTGGGCAACATTAGAAATAAGATATTGACAGAAATTTATTGTAATGCCAATAGAAATAGAAAGTTTACCGGCTTAGCCACTCCTTAAATTCTCCCACCCTTGCTTTACTCACGATTACATCGGTTTTGGGTAGTGGCATTAAATTGAGTTTGAGTTTGTAGTTAAAATAATTATGGATTTTTTTGATGGCTTTCGCTGAAACAATAAATTGCCTTGCCGCTCTAAAAAACTCTTTTGGGTCAACAGATTTCTCTAACTTGTCGAGGGTATTATTTATCGGGTATATTTTTTCATCGTAAGTTGTAATAAATACCATTTTGTCTTCGGCATAGAAATATGCAATATCGTTGATATCAACAATAACAAGGCTGTTACCTTTGTTTACCAAAAAACGTGAAGTATATTCTGCTTTAGTTTGCTGAAGAATGTTGATTAGCTTTTGTGGATCAAAATCAAAATGGGAGGATGAAAAGCTGTATTTTAACTTTTTGTACTTCTCCAAAGCCAGCCTCAGTTTTTCAATCTTAACAGGCTTCAGAAGGTAATCCACCGAATTTACCTCGAAAGCCTTCAGGGCATATTCATCGTAGGCAGTGGTAAAAATAACGGGGCTGTGAATTTCGATTTGTTTAAAAATATTAAAACACAAACCGTCTGATAGCTGAATGTCGAGGAATATCAAGTCGGGCGGGTCATTATTCTTAAACCAACTTATTGTACGTTCAACACTATCGAGTGTATCAAGAATTTTTATATTTTGCTCTACCTCCTTCAAAAGAGAAACAAGGAGTTGGGCAGCGAGTTTCTCATCTTCTACAATCAGAATGTTCATTTGGTTGTAATTGTTAGTAATGGCAATTCAACGCGAAATGTACGTTTTTTTTCCTCAACATGAATTTTTTTAGCTGATAAAAATTTATACCGTTTTATGATATTGGCCAATCCCTGTTTGGTCGATTTTTCTTCGAATCGTTTTTGAAGGTTATTTTCGACAACAATGTATTCGCCGTTACTAATATATATCCGGATTTGCAATGGTTTTTCATCTGAAATGATATTGTGCTTTATGGCATTTTCCACCAACATTTGAAGCGAAAGCTTGGGAAGTGCATAAACATCAAATTTATCAGGCACCTCAATTGTAAGTTGCAAATTATCGCCAAAGCGCGATTTTTGCAAAAAGAAATAATTCTCCACCATGCTTATTTCATCACTCAAGGTTTTAATACCCAAATCTTCGTCCTGCAACGAATAGCGTAAAAAGTCGGATAGTTTATGGATGTACTCACTGGATTCGCTATTCGCTTTTACCATCGACAAAAGTGTATTCAAACTATTGAAAAGAAAATGGGGGTTTACCTGATTTTTTAATCTTTCGTAGCGCGCCTCCATATTCTCTTTTTCCAGCACTGCCGACTTGTTAAAGTTTTCTTTCCATTGGTAATAAAAAAATAGTGCTTCGTGATAAGTTGATAAAAACAAGACCAGCAAAGTAATAATTGTAATATTAAAATGAATTGTACTCCAGTCCATTTCTTTGCCCGAAAAATGCAATGCTAACCAGGATAATGGAGCAATAACTGCTACTGAAAGGAGCAGTGAAGGTACTTCAATTAAAATGTGCTTTAGAGGTGTTAGATGCCATGGGTATTTTTTCCATAATTTAATAACTATCCACCTGCAAGTAAGCCAATAAAATGATGTGATGATAGTCGCAGTTATTATATGCACATAAAATTTGATGCTAAAGTACTCTATATCATCATCAAGAAAAACCAATGCTGTGATGACACCCAGAATTGGTATTCCGATAACAGTGGATAGCAAACTAACCCGGGGTTCGGGATATGTGTTTTTTGAAGCAATTTTATTTTTCATCTTCATAAAAGTTTCAGTAATTGATTGTAATTGGTTGTAATTGGTTGTCATTGATAGTAATTGATTGTAATTGGTTGTAATTGGTTGTCATTGATTGTAATTGATTGTAATTGGTTGTAATTGGTTGTAATTGGTAGTAATTCGGTAGTAATTGGTAGTAATTGGTAGGTAATTGATTGTCATCCTCACAGCCATCTATTTTTCACTCTCCGCTCTCCGCCCTCTTCTCTCCGCACTCTGCCCTCTTTCTCTCTTCGCTCTTCGCTCTTCGCTCTTCGCTCTTTCTCTCTTCTCTCTTTCTCTCCCCTCTATCCTCTAACCTCTATCCTCTAACCTCTATCCTCTATCCTCTCCCCTCTACCTTCTCCCCTCTCCCATCTTCTTCCTAAAATTGAATTCTGTATAAAAACATAGGGTAAAAACCTGTTTGGTAATCGTAACTTGTATCATGCGTTCTGGGATTGTAGCTTTGGCTGTAGATGTTTTTATAATTGGTGATGTTTTGCAAATCAAGTGCCCACTCCTGATTAAGTTTTTTTCCGTTTATTTTAAAACCAATACGCAGATCAATCCTGAAATAATCCTCAAATTTATCGTTGTATGCTTTCGACCAGTCGTACTCAGTAGTGTTCGATTCGATGGATTCTGCAATATCGATGGGCACATATCTTTTGCCGCCGGCATACACTGTTTTTGCATCTATTGTAATAAGGCTGTGCTTACCGGTGTTAAATTCATAGCCACCAAGTATGTTAAAAACATAGTTTCCGTTAAAAGCGGTATTTCTTAAAGTCTGGCTGTAGCCTTTGTATTTGGATTCGAAAAGCGAAACTGTGGCCAGAAAATAATAACCCTGGCTTAGAAATTTTTCGATAGTAAATTCAACACCATAATTTGTTCCCGTGCCATCGTTAACCAAACTATCGGGGAAAAGCCCCCCAAATTCATCCCCTGAATTTATGATAGAGTATTCGGTAAGAGCCTCACTTACCGGGATATCATAAAGCGATTGGTAATATATTTCTGTTTTAAAGCGTGTGTTTTCGTTAAATAATTTATCGTAGCCCAAAACCCATTGATGCGATTTCATTAAATCAATATCGCTATTTGTCATAATATATGTTCCGTCATCTAACCGCGATTGCAGGAAATAATAGAGGCGGGGCATCATTTGGCTGTGCTTGCCATATCCAAAACTCAACGATTGAGCACCATCCAAATTATACTTCAGCCCAAAGCGTGGTTCAAGAACAAACTCTCCGTTTATGTCACCAAATTGTGTGTACAAACCAGTATTCATAATTAGTCGGTCGCTGAAACGATGTTGCCATTGCCCATATCCCCTTATTAATGTAATGTTTCCGTTTACATCGTAATTACTCTGAAAACCTGAAATTTCATATTTCCTTACACTATCCAAATAATTAACATTATACAGGTCGTAATAGACACCAAAAATGGCATTGTTCTTAGGATTGAACCTGGTTTTGAGGTGCGTGGAAGCAGAGTATTTTATTTCGGTGGATTCTGCATTGTAGTAGCGATAATTGGAATTTGGTATTAAAGTCCCGTGCTCATCGAACTTAAGGGAATCGATTTGAGTAGTAGCACGCATTCCCTGCAACGACAAAAACGATTGTATGCGTGTATTCTTTGAAAGAAAATAAAGGTGCGAAAGTCCCAAAACTCCCATATCGGAACCATAATCCAAATCCACCCCACCATAGTCATAATTAGAATCGCCATTATTATCTGCTTCAGCTTTATCGCTGTCGTGAATTTCGATGTAACTCAATCCACCCAAACCTATCAAACTAAAACGCCCCCATTTAGTTCCGGGCAGGTCGATTTTAAAGGTAATATCCTGGTATTGCGGAATGGCTGTTCCGACACCAAAATTTAGCCCCATCGCTTGCATAAGCCCCAGAGTAGAGTAACGGTAATTGGCTATATACGAACCTTTTTTACCTTTTTTAAAAGGGCCTTCGGCACCAATCTCAAAACCATTAAACCCAATTTGCCCCACATATTCCCGCTTTTGGTTATTCCCCGAACGCATATTCAAATCAAAAACTCCCGACATTGCATTTCCATATTCGGCAGGAAAAGCACTGGTAAAAAAATCGGAGTTGGAAAGCAAATTATTGTTGAGCATACTCACCGGCCCTCCGGTAGTGCCCATTGCTCCAAAGTGATTAGGGTTTGGGATTTCTATGCCATCTAATCTCCACAAAACGCCAATGGGCGAGTTTCCGCGGATGATTATGTCGTTTCTGGAATCGTTGGTCATCGAAACCCCGGCATAGTTAGCAGCCATCCTCGATGGGTCACCTAAACTCCCGGCAAATCGTTCGGTTTCTTCTACTGTAAATGAGCGTGCACTAACCGTAGCCATTTCATTTATTGCTTTGTCTTTGGGTTGTTTGGCCGTTATAATTACTTCATCCAGATTTTGTACCTGTTCTTCAAGCTCCACATTTATCACAGTTTCTCTTCCCGAAGTAAGGTTTAGGTTGCTAATGGTGCGGGTATGATAACCAATAAATGAGACTTGAATATTTTGCCTTCCAAGCGATACATTTTCAATTTTAAATTCCCCCCTTACATCAGAAGTGGTTCCAAATAGCGGATCAGTATTTAACACAATAACAGTTGCACCAGGAAGTGTGGTTTGTGTTATTTTGTCAATTACCGTTCCACGTATGGTTTGTGTGTATTCAGTGGTTTGACCAAACGCCGAAACAGTAAGAATTGAAATGAGTAACAGAAGCTGTGTTCCTTTTATCATTTTATTAAAATTAGTATTTATAATAATTCGATGGCAAATATCATTAAAAACGAAAACAACACAAAGTCGTTTCCGACCAATAAGCCAAAATGATGGATGAGATTAACAAAAACTGGTATGGAGTTTCAGATTCAGAAACCCTCGAATAAGGGTAATTAAATGTTGAATAATCAGGATTTTATTTATCATTAATAATAAAAGCAACTCCACTGTAAACAAAAATGGGCAACCCGTACAAAGTTGGACACGACTAATTCTCAATTTATTATAGATTAGCATCCTGCATACGTGTAGGATGGCTGTTTTTCTTCAATTTGTCCAGCTTACCGTTGGTAGCCCAAAAATGATATGCATTTATGAGTTTTAATATTTCGAGTTTTTCAGCAAGCCCTAAGGGATTGTAATGATATAAGTTGAGCAGAACAGGTGAAGTTATTTTGCATGGTAACAAGGCAAAAAACGTAGGCATAGCACCGCTACGGCGAGGCTTTTTAACGATGTTAGCATGTAAAAGAACAAGCCTGAATGATCAAGTTATTTCATTACAATCCCTAAGCCGGAAGTGTAAAATAAAACAGGCTTCCTTTTCCTAATTCGCTTTCAACGCCAACCTGTCCGCCAAGTTTTTCGATTATGCGGCGAACAATCGAAAGTCCCAGTCCGTGCCCTTCGGTTTTTATGTGATCGAGGCGTTCAAATTTTTTGAATAATCGCTTTTGGTTTTCTACCGAAATTCCCGGGCCTTTATCTTTAATCCAAAAACGGATCATCCCTTGAGGTGTGTTGTTTGTTGTTTTTGAGTTGGCACCAAATTCGATGTGTGGTGGCATCCCTCCGTATTTTAATGCATTGCCCAAATAGTTTACCCAAACCTCTTCAATCCAAGGGCCATATCCTGTTGCAGCCGGCAATGTTTCGGCAATAGTTATTTTGGCTTTACTACTGTTTATCATATCCGACATACGATTTATGCTATCCGATATAATATCGCCCATGTATATTTTTTTTGTTTGTATATCGGCTTTTCGTACGGTTGCCAATAAAAGCAATGTCTCGATAATTTGCACCATATTGCTTGCACTGGTATTTATGAAACCTGCATACTGCTTAACATCCTCCTTGCTTAATACCTCATATTCTTTTTTAAGAAGATCAGAAAACCCAAATACTGAATTAAGTGGATTTTTAAGGTCGTGAGCTACTGTATGCGAATATTCATCTAATTCCTGGTTACGTTGTTCAAGCTCAATATTTTTTTGATAAATTGCCTGTTCCGCAGCTTTTTGTTCAGAAATGTTAACTAAAGCACCTCTTATTCCAACCAGCTTTTCATTTTTTAATATGGGGGCAGAAAAAATAATTGCCGGAAATGTACTGCCGTCTTTTCGTATGGCAGTATATTCAGTACTTTTATATATGATTTTGTTTGCAATATTAGCTAACACTTCCGATACTTTGTCTCGATCTTCGGGTATTATTGTCGAAAAAACATTAATTCCTTCCATGAATTTTTGGTTTTCGTATCCAAACATTTCAAATGCCTGCCTGTTGACGAAAGTAAAATTACCGCTAAGGTCGGCCTCATACACAACTACAGGTAGCAGGTCGGCCATTTCCTTAAATTTTAGTTCGCTTTCTTTAAGTGCTTTTTCGGTTTGCTTACGTTCGCTAATATCGCTAAACATTGCCACCAAATATTCAGGCTTTCCGGTGTTACTCAATATTATCGAACAGTTTATTTCGGCCTGAAACATCGAATTGTCTTTTCGCCTCAGAAACATTTCCGAGCAATAGGCACCCTTTTGCAAAATGGCCGGAATAATTTCTTGTCGCAGTTGATTTGCCCCTTCCTGATCGGTAAAAGCAAAAACCGATTTACCTGTTAATTCGTTTTCGTTGTCCCATTTGCCTAATTTTAAAAGCTCAGGATTTACGTAAGTAATATAACCTACGAGATTGGTTATAATTACTGCCTGGTTTGAAGTTTCAACAACTTTTGATAATTTTCTAATTTCCTGTTCGGCTTTCTTACCATCGGTAACATCGCGCACAGAGCCAAGTGTAGCATAATCACCTTTATAAGGAATAGTGCTGATTGAAAATTCACAATAGCGTATATTGCCTTGCTTTGTTATAAGCCGTGCCGAATAATTGCTGGATGTTTCTTTTCCTAAAGCTCTGCTTTTACCATATTCTTCAACCCTTTCTTTGTCATCGGGGTGAAGCATATCCCATATTACCATCTCATAAAAATCATCTTTTGTATAACCCGATAATTCGCTGGCTTTATTGTTGATGAATAAAAATTTATCGTCCTTGTAAATGTAAATTGCATCATGGCTGTTTTCAACTATTGCACGGTATTTTTCCTCGTTTTCATTTTGTTCTTCTTCATTTTGCTTTCGCCAGGTAATATCGTTTATCGAAGTAATTCGTATAATTCCATGGTCTTTATATATCATTGGCTTCGATCTGATGGATACCGGAAATTGTGAGCCGTCTTTTCTTACTCCAATTGTTTCATACGTGCCAGGCGTATTTTTTAGCATGTGCTCATTTACAATATCATGTCCCTCAGGTGCAATTATATCAGTACCGTATATTCCAATAAATTCTTTGGGGTCGTCATAACCAAACATTTCGGCACTTACCTGATTGGCTTCGAGACAGAATCCATTTTTTGAAAAAAATATAGCCTCCATCGAAGCATCGGCAAGATTCTCAAATCTTTTCTCGCTCTCCTTTACAGCCTTTTCGGCTTTTCTTATTCGCAACATTGAAGCAACCTGAGCAGATAGTTCAGATGGATCATAAGGTTTCGACAGAAAAACATCGGCCCCCGATTTTAATCCTTTTACCCTGCTTTTGGTATCTTTCTCAAAAATTGATGTAAGAACAATAGGGATGTTTTTTGTTTGCTTGTTGGCTTTTAATATTTCACAAACTTCGTAGCCATTCATGTCGGGCATAACAATATCGAGCAAAATGGTGTCGGGATGCTCAGCTTGTGCAATTTTTATTCCTTCAAGTCCTGATTTAGTATATAGTAATTTGCAATTCGGAATTGATTTTTTAAGTATTTCACCAGCCAAAATATGGAAACTTTTTTCATCATCAATAATAAGTACTTTATTCATAGTCTGTCGTTTTATAATTTCTGGGTCTATTTACTTGCAAAGTTAAACGAAATTTTGCAACCAACTGACTAAAGATTATTCAAAAAATCATATACATTATCTCCCTTTTGCAACCCAAGTTTTTTGCGCAGGTTATAACGAGCTGTCTTTACACTGTCGGGCGAAATATTTAATAGTGAAGCTGTTTCCTTAATCGTGAACTTTAATTTTATCAATGCACTCAGTTTTTGTTCAGAAGGTGTAAGACTTGTACTGATGGATAGTAGATTTGGAAAAAAATCGCGGTTTACTTCTTCAAAATAGTGCTTAAACAAATCCCAGTCTTCTTCTGCACGGATGCTTCTTTTTAACTGACGCTTCAAATTATTTAATTCTTGTTTTGATTCCGGTGGGATTTGTCGGCTAAAGCTTGTTAATGATTTCATTAGCTCGCCAAGTAATTTATTTTTCTGCATCATTTGTAAAGCTTGCGATGTTAGTTGGCGGCTTTTATAACGCAGATCCTCATCCAATTTTTCTTTTTCGGCTCGCAATAATTCTTTTTCCAAACCGGCTCTTTTCCTTTTTTGGATGAATACATATATCGAAAGAGTTAAAGCCAATATAAGAAATGTAATCCCCAGCATTAATAGAAGTTTTATGCGTTGGTCGGCTTTTTGGTTTGTTTTCAATTCCTCTATTTTAATATAATTCTTCTCATTCTCAAATTTTGCTTCGAGGTTAGCAATGGCAGTTTTTGTTTCTTTATTAACAATCGAATCTTTTATGGTTATGTATTCTTCATAGTTTTCCAGTGCTTCAAAAAGGTTATCTGTCTCTTTATTTATTTTATACAAATCAAAATATAACTCCATTTGCAAATTCAAATCCCGGCTTTTTTTTGCACCCGACAACGAATTATTTAATATCCCGATACTTTTTGTGTATTGTTTTTGCTTTGCATATAACCGCCCCAAACTGCGATAAATGTGGGTAGTTGCAGTAATATCGAGCGATTTGGAAAGCTCTAATGCACAATTGAGATAATAGAAAGCAGAATCCTGATTCAAAAGCCTGAAACCATATATATTTCCGATATTCAAATAGCAACTTGCTAAACCCATTTTTGAGTTTTCCAATAAGTACTCCGTTATGGATTTGCCATAATAGTATAATGCACTATCGTATTGCTTCAGGTCTTTATATGTAATTCCGAGGTTGTTGTATAAATTACCTTTATTGTATTTTGTTTTGTTTTGATTGGCATAGTACAATGCTTTTTTATAATATTCCAACGATTTATCATAATCATTCATTTCTGAGTACAGAAGCCCGATATTGTTGCATGTCGAAATTATCCCGGAAAATCTATTCAAAGATTCATGGATTTTCAGAGCTTTAAAAAGAGTTTCGATAGATTTAACATACCGGTCTGATTCACCATAAATCCCTGCCAATACATTATACGATGTGGCTAAAGACAATGTATCCCGGTTTTTATTTTGCAGCTTTATTGCTTTAAGTACATAATTTTCGGCCTCATAAAATCTGGCTTGATAAAAATGGTAAATGCCAATATCCAAATACGATATGGCTTCAAATTTTTCATTGCCCATTTTTAATGCCTGCTCATTAAGCAAATTTGCATAAAATAAACTGGTATCCGCATTAGTACTTATGCTAACATCGAAAAGCTGATCCAGGATTTTTAGTTTTTCAACCCCAGTCGATTTTGATAGTTGATCGGTAAGGGTATCCTTCGAATACTGCCCGAACGTAGATGCCCCGAACATTAAAAAGAATATAATAAAAAGAATTACAAAATTACGTTCTCTCATAGTTTAATTATTAACTATTAATTTGGACTTCGTAAACAACACAAATTCAATGAGTTGAAAATTTGAAATTGCACATTATGCTTGCAATTATTTCTATATTCATTTCCTGTAATTTTCCCTGCACTTTCCCGAAGAAAAATCGGGACAGGCTAAACAGGGCTATTCACGTTTAATCCCTTCAGGATTAAAAATAATACATGTAAAACCACGAAGTGGTTTAATGTGAATAGCCACAGGCAAAGCCTG
>JAOZRY010000368.1 GCA_029939965.1 Bacteroidales bacterium
GCTACAATGCTATAAGGAGAGAATGCGACAAGGAGAGAATCATTAAATCATTGAATCATTAAATCATTGAAGCATTGAATCATTAAAACATTGAATCATTAAAACATTGAATCATTGAAGCATTGAATCATTGAAGCATTGAACCATTAAATCATTGAACCATTAAATCATTGAAGCATAAAAACATTGAATCATTAAATCATTAAATCATTGAAGCATTAAATCATTGAAGCATTGAATCATTGAAGCATTGAAGCATTAAATCATTTAATCATTGAATAATTGAATCATTAAAACATTGAAGCATTAAATCATTTTGGTATGTTCCACAAAACTCGAAGTAGAACCAAAAATTACATTAGTGTCTTCACAGTTCAGATGATTAATACTCTTTAACTTTGCGCTATTTGTTACTTTTGCCAAATAAATTTATACAAATAAAATAATGGACAAAGATTATAGTGTAAATGTAAACTCAGAAATTGGCGAATTGGAGGCCGTAATAATTCATAGCGTGGGCAGTGAAGTGGAAAACATGACCCCCGAAAATGCCGAACGTGCTCTCTATAGCGATATCCTTAACTTATCTGTTGCCAAACAGGAGTATGCCCAGCTAAGAGGTGTTTTGAGTAAAGTGAGCCGGGTTTTTGAAGTAGAAGATTTGCTCGCGTTCATTTTGAAAAACGATAAAGTTAAAACCGATTTAATTCAAAAAGTTTGTCTTAACTGTACTGATTCCAGAATATTAGATTTTTTGTATCAACTTAACCCACACAATTTAGCAAGTCAGCTCATCGAAGGTGTTGCGCTCCAACGCGATAATCTTTCCCGATTTCTTAGCCAAAAGCGTTTTGCAGTAAGGCCATTACACAATTTCTTTTTTACAAGAGATGCCTCTGTTTCTATTGGCAACCGCGTAATGATATCGCAAATGGCCAGTTCGGTGCGCCAGCGCGAAACGCAGATTATGGAAGCTATTTTTGATTATTATCCCGAATTTAATACCAGAACATTTTCTGCCGAAAAAGGAGGCAATCAGTGCAAACGAGTAAGTATTGAAGGTGGAGATGTATTGATTGGTAAAGATAACCTAACCTTAATCGGAATAGGTTCGCGGACAACCCCCGAAGGCGTGGATGTAGTTATTGATAAAATGAAAGAAAAGGGTGGTGTACATCATATAATTGTTCAGGAATTGCCAACAGAGCGCGAATCATTCATCCATCTCGATATGGTTTTTACATTCCTCAATCAAAACGAATGCATGGTATATGAGCCGGTTGTGATGCAACCCAACCGGTTTAAAACTATTCTTATTAAAATCGACAACAAAAAAGTGGAGATAAAAGAGGAGAAAAATATTCTTGATTCGCTTTCTAATCTTGGTATCGATATGAAACCTATCTATTGTGGTGGTACTGCCGATCTCTGGACTCAGGAACGTGAGCAGTGGCATAGTGGTGCTAATTTTTTTGCTATCGGTCCTGGCAAAATAATCGGTTACAACCGTAATGTGGCCACCATCGAAGAGTTGAATAAAAATGGATACGAGGTTATTTCGGCGCATGATGTGATAAAAGATAAAGTACAACTAACCAATTACGAAAAATATGTGGTTACGATTGATGGCTCAGAGTTGTCTCGGGGTGGTGGTGGTGCCCGTTGTATGACCATGCCTGTGCGTAGGAAAGATGTGGAATGGTAAAAAGCTTATGATATGCCCATCATTTGGGTGGTTTTTAGATGTTTTGCAGGGTTAATCCCAAATCATAAATCATAAATCATAAATCATAAATCATAAATCATAAATCATAAATCATAAATCGTAAATCATAAATCATAAATCATAAATCATAAATCATAAATCATAAATCAACAATCCCTCCCCTTCTTTAAAATGGTTTTAAATCTTATTTTAGTAATGTTTGATTTAAAAATCACATTAAATTTGCCGGTTAATTTTAAATCGAAAACTACTGGAAAATGAATCTGATAGAAAAAATTTTAGCAAATCACTCCGGTCACAAAAATGTGATACCCGGACAAATTGTTGACGTAACCATCGATTGCCGTGTTGCACGCGATTTTGGTGGAGCCAACGTAGTGAAAAACCTCATCAACAATAATCTGACACTTGATGAGCCTTCAAAAACATTTTTTACGTTCGATTGTAACCCCGGTGGGTCGGATCAGAAATATGCCGCAAATCAGCATTTTTGCAGGCAATATGCCCGCGAAAACGACATTAAAGTTTATGATATCGATGCAGGTATCGGAACGCATCTTGCCATCGATCGTGGATTGGTAATGCCGGGTGGAACATTTGTTTCTACCGATTCGCACGCCAACATCATGGGCTCTGTGGGTGCATTTGGGCAAGGAATGGGCGATCAGGATATTTCGGCAGTTTGGGCTAACGGATCAGCATGGTTTAAAGTTCCAAAATCAGTTAAACTTGTTTTTGAGGGTAAGCGTCCCGAAAAAATTTCTGCTAAAGATATAGCAATTAATTTGCTGAATATTTTTGGTGCCAATAAACTTTTAGGATATTCGGTCGAATTTTACGGTGAAGCCATCAATGAACTCACACTCGACGAGCGTATTACAATTTCTTCGATGGGAACCGAAATGGGTGCCATCATTTTACTTTTTACTCCAACTGATAAAGTGGTAAAAGACCTTGAAAGCAGGCATGGAAAAAAAATCACCACTGTTTTTGCCGATGATGATGCAGTTTACGATAAGGTAATTACAATCAACATCTCCGACTTTAAACCTATGGTAGCCAATCCGGGGCATCCACACGATGATGTGGAAATTGATGAGGTAAGAAAAATAAAGATAGATTCGGCATTTATCGGTTCGTGTACCAACGGAAGGATGGAAGACCTGGAAATAGCAGCCAATATTTTGGAGGGCAAAAAAGTTGCTCCCGGTGTTGTATTAAAAATCGTTCCATCTACGGATGCTATTTGGCAGGAAGCACTCAATAAAGGCTATATCAAAATTTTTAAAGATGCTGGTGCACTTGTTTCTAATGCAGGTTGTGCAGGTTGTGCTGCCGGACAAGTTGGACAAAACGGACCAAATGAAGTTACGTTAAGCACCGGAAACAGGAATTTTGCAGGTAAGCAGGGGAAAGGATTTGTATATCTCACATCTCCTTCTGTTGTTGCTGCCTCGGCTGTAGCCGGATATATTACAACTTTGGATGATATCCCACAGGAGCCTGCAGTATTTAAAAAAACAGGAACTATCCAAAAAGAGGTTATTAAAGAAAAACAAGAAATAAAACACCCAACCACTGTTGAAGGGAGAGTTTGGTTTATCGAAAAAGATGATATCGACACCGATATGATCTTCCATAATCGCTACCTAACTATCACAGATATTAAAGAAATGGGGCAATATACTTTCGATAATCTGGGAGGATATGAAGATTTTGCCCGTAAGGCAAAACCGGAAGATATTATTGTTACCGGCAAAAATTTTGGTGCCGGTAGTTCACGTCAGCAGGCGGTCGATTGCTTTAAGTCGCTTGGTATATCGTGTATAATTGCCGAATCGTTTGGTGCCATATATGAGCGAAATGCCATCAATGCAGCATTCCCAATATTAAGTTATAATGCCGATGTTATGGATGAGATAAACCTGGCATCTGGCGACATAATTAAAGTTGATTTTGTTACCGGAAAAATAACCAATGTCTCCAAAAATAAATCAGGAACTATCCAGCCATTTTCGGATGTACAATCCGATATTTATAAACGTGGTGGATTGCTAGGGTAGATTTTATTGTTAGAATTCTAATCCTGAGTCCGCTCCAAAAAGTCTTAATATTCAAAACAACACCTCAAAAATCAAATTTTTGAGGTGTTGATAATTAAGTGCTTACATTTAGGGAGGTTCTAAAAATAGTGAAGTTCGAGGCGTAAGAGGTTTAAAACCGGAGTTTACTTTTGTAAATGAGGATTTTAAAACTTTGATGCAACGAAGAAATTCGCATTTATAGAACCTCCCTAAAGGTCATCAACCTTGCTGCTTTCAATTGTTATTGTTGCCATTTTGTTTGTTATTTCTCCGCAATATTAAATATAGTAAATCATAATATTTAGGCTAAATAAGCGCAAATATTTCATATTTGTAATAAAAAGTTTGCTATTTTTGTGCTCATATTAAAAATTCACTTTATGACTTTTGAGCCAATAGTAAACAGGATTATCCTTCATAAACTTACACTATATATTGGATTTAAGGCACTTACCCCCCCCCTAATGGTAATGGCACTAACATAGTATTTATATAATATT
>JAOZRY010001084.1 GCA_029939965.1 Bacteroidales bacterium
TACAAAGATATTTGAAGGCCTTACAGGATAATAAAACAATCAAACGCATTGGTCCGGCAAAAGGTGGCCATTGGGTAGTAATTGATAAATAATCTGACTCAATTCACCAGTTACCAATAACCAATCACCAATCACAGATTACAAATCACCAGTTACCAGTTACAAATCACTAATTACCAATTACCAATTACAGCTCACCAATCACCACCCACCAGTTACAAATCACCAATCACCAATTACTAATAAATGAATATCCTAAAATTAATAGGCAGAGATCAAGAACTCTTTACTCAAGATATTGCCAAGCATGAAACTATATTAACAGAAAAAGTTTCTTCTGCGAAATTTCTTGTTATTGGTGGTGCAGGTTCTATCGGACAGGCAGTTGTTAAAGAAATTTTTAAACGTAAACCACTGAAGCTTCATATTGTCGATATTAGCGAAAATAACATGGTGGAGCTGGTTCGAGATATTAGAAGTTCCTTTGGCTATATAGATGGAGACTTCCAAACTTTTGCTCTTGATGTTGGCTCCATTGAATACGATGCTTTTTGGGAAGCTGATGGAGATTATGATTATGTATTAAACCTTTCTGCTTTAAAACATGTTCGCAGCGAAAAAGACCCTTTTACTTTAATGCGAATGATTGAAACCAATATTTTTAATACTGATAAAACTATTCAGCAATCTATTGAAAAGGGAGTAAAAAAATATTTTTGTGTTTCTACCGATAAGGCTGCAAACCCTGTAAATATGATGGGTGCATCTAAGCGCATAATGGAAATGTTTGTAAATCGTAGAAGCCAACAAATAGATGTTTCGATGGCTCGTTTTGCTAATGTTGCGTTTTCTGATGGTTCTTTACTTCATGGATTCGATCAACGAATTAAAAAACAACAACCAATTGTTGCTCCAAACGATATTAAACGATATTTTGTAATCCCCAAAGAATCCGGGGAATTATGCCTTATGTCCTGCATTTTTGGTGAGAATAGAGACATATACTTTCCTAAACTAAATGAGAATCTACATTTAATTACTTTTTCTGAAATAGCGACAAGGTATCTAAAAGAAAAAGGGATAGAACCTCTTTTATGTGAAACTGAGGATGAAGCACGTGAATTTATGGAAATCATTAAATCTAAAGATTCTACGAACTCCCTCAACCTCAACCTCAACCTCAACCTCAACCTCAACCTCAACCTCAACCTC
>JAOZRY010000024.1 GCA_029939965.1 Bacteroidales bacterium
ACCTTATTACCTTATTCTCAATCACATAATAAGGTAATAAGGTTGAGATGGGTAATTAATTTCTCATTCTACTAAGGTTTAAAAATGTAAAAATAAGGTTTTCTTCCCTACACAAAATGTAAACCGAGAAATGAAAGATGCCAAATGTCCGATGAAATCTTTGATTTGAATTTTCAGAAAGTAAAACCTCTACGAGGTATTTGTTCATTGGAGGGGACTTTTGTTTTACAATACTTTATCGCCTACGGCGAATCCCCCGTAAGGGATAAAGTATTGTAGAATAGTTTAATAGGGATGCCGCTTTTCCCCAGATACACCAAAGGTGCAGAGCACCGGAATATTTAATATTGGGTTTAATATTTCGGTGCGCTGCACCTCGTGTTTTCGTGGGGGTGCATTTTTTATAAATGCCGATCGAAGATCGTGCATGCTCGTCATTAAACGGCATATTACCGGTGCGCTGCACCTGTTCATTTTCAGGAAAGACATTAAATGGAGAGGAAGCAAACATATCTCTCTTCTTCAACCCAGTATGGGTTGCTGCTATTGTAGCTTAAATACTTGCAATGTTAACGAACCTCAAAACCCAGTATGGGTTTCGCTATTGTTGAAATTTTCAAGAATTATTGCAAGAACTCAACCCATACTGGGTTGTAAGCAGTCATCAAATTAACCATTGCTACAATAGCGTAACCCTTACAGGGTTAATCAGAATATTTTATCGGCAGCCAGTGTAAGTTTCATCCGTTGTCCTGACAGCTATGCGTACGTACGGGGTGGCTATTTTTCTTCAATTTGTCCAGCTTAACGTTGGTAGCCAATCATTCTATCATTGAACCATTTTCTCTTTTCAAAAAATGTCTAATTTTGGCAGCTATTTTTAAAATAAATTATATGAAAAAAGAGATACAGGTATCTGACAAAAGCATTGAAAAGACAGTTAATTATATAAATTCTTTAGAGGAAAGAGAGCATCAGGAATTTACCAAAAAATTCCTTGACGAACAGCCTGCCATTCGAATGCTATTGAGTACTTTAGTAACTAAGGGCGGACTTGATATGGGAATTGTTAGTGAAATAGTGCATTTATCAACGATAATTTGGCAGTCGTTTAAAAATGAATGTGGGGAAGTACCAGTGGTTAATGAAGGAGTTATAGAACGTATTGTTGAAGGGGATTTTGACAGGGACATTGATTTTGGAAAATCCCTCGGGTTAGATTTTAATGATGCCGAGATTAGTAAAAAAATTGACAGGCTTAGTAAAAAGTTCAGTAAAGAAGAGCCACCAAATCATGAAGATGTCCTAAAATTAATTGAGGAGGAAGGGCTTCATAACTTCATACCTGCACTTTTAGAAAATATGGCCAATCTACCACAAGCCAACCTCGAAAACTACGTTACATCTGAAATTGTTGATATGGATGATGATTATGACACATCTGAATTAGCTAATACCCAATCAGTTCTTCGTGTAGTAATTAAATCATTTGATACAGTTATAAATCATAAACCCATAATGCAAATCGTTAAATCGGAAATGGATACAACTGACACAAAACAATCGAACTCAGCAGCAAAAAGCGTTTATCAAATAAGAATATCTATAGATAATATTCAACCTCCAATATGGAGAAGGATTTTGGTAAAAGATAATATTACGTTAGACGAATTTCACGAAATCATCCAGATTACAATGGGATGGGAGGATTATCATTTATACAATTTCCGTATAAACAATCAACATTACAGTATCCCTACCGATAATTTTTTCGAAATTTCGGATTACAATTCCGAAGAAATCCTGTTGCGTAGTGTAGTTAAAAAAGAAAAGCAAAAGTTTAGATATACGTATGATTTTGGTGATAACTGGCAACATACTATTTTGATCGAAAAAATACTCCCTATCGATAAAAACCAGAAGTATCCGGTTTGTATTAAGGGAAAAAGAGCCTGCCCCCCGGAAGATTGCGGAGGAGTTTGGGGATATGAAAACTTTCGTGATGCAATCGAAGATGAAAAACATCCCGAACATAAAGATATGCTTGAATGGATTGATGACGACTTCGATCCGGAAGAGTTTGATTTAAACGAAATAAATTCTTTTATGCGAATATAGAAAGTGTTGTGTGCCATTAGAGCAAAAACCATTAATGCAGAATATAAGGAGAAAGTAATTTATTAAATTGCTATTTTTGCAAAGAGATAAAAAAATATGAATGATTATAATATAAAAGAGCCTTTGGTTGATTATCCTTGGAAAGAGGAAGCAGAAAGGATTATTTTATCGGCTAAAAACAAAACGAATGATTATAGAACATTTGTTTTTGATTTATGCATGTCACTAGCTTATATAGATAGTACATCAGGTTTAGAAAAACATCTGCAAACATGCCCCTCTTGTCCAGCTAATTATAATAGTCATATAGGCTTTATTAATTTATGCAGTCCGTGTTATGAAAAATCAAATATATGGCAATATCAGAAATCGGCTAAGCCTCAATCTGGGGCTTTGGGTAAATTAAGTAGTGAAATGATGCTTAAATTTGTTGAAATATTATTTGATGAATTTAAAGAAGTATATAGTATCGGAGGAACAGAAGTAGCAGATGCCAAATTAGTTGACGGAAAAGGTAAAATTATTTTAGCAGAAATAAAATCAGCTCCCTTATTAACTTTTCCCTTATTATTAAAATCCAGAATTGAAGACAAAGAACATGTTTCTGGAAATCTTACTTCCTCTCAATTTAGAGAGCTCGAATCGGCCATTTATATGCATAGTCAATCTTACATACCGCTTGGGCAGATAAAAAGTGAATGCTGGCCATTCAAACCTGTTGCAGATTATCTTGAAAATGAAAGCAATAGTAAGGCTATTGAAAAAATGCTTGAAACATGGATTGAGGCTAAGAATGCATATACTCAAAAGAATAGAGATTCTTCCTATTTCTATTTAGCAAATGCATCAGGAGACCCTCCAAAAATCGCGAATGAAAGAGATAACTGGCCTACTAAAGAATCAATTAGTGACAGTAAAACAAGTACTGGTATGGATAGGACTGATGATATAAAAAAGGGTATCTATCAGTCTCTTAAACTAGGTATTTCAAATTATAAAAACAGAAATATTGAAACGGCATTAATTTCAAACTTACCAGCATTAAGGCATGGAAATGAATATGTTGACCCTTTCGTAAATATACTTTGGGGTGAAGAAAATTCACTTGTTAGAGACGGTGAATTAGAATATCTCAAAAAAGACGATTTGAGATATATATTTGACCATTTAATCACTTTAGATTCTCCAATAATTCGATGATAGGAAATATTCAAAATCATATAACAAGGGAGTATGACGGAATTGTTCAAGAGCGATTTAAACACCTTAAGCAAGGAGGTAAGATGGGAGACTTACCTACACATCTTCAACATGAAAGTTTTATACGTAAGGGGGATAAAAAAACAGGTGGCCCAAATATGCGACTTTATAGACTTGAGCATAATGTTCCAGCTCTAACAGTAACCGCATTTATTTTCAATAAATTTGTACATCCCTATGAGGATAGGTATATTACTCCTCGTGAAGCGGCCTGCCTACAAGACTTTCCTGTTGATTGGGTATTTAAGGGTACTTTAGGACAAGTTCAAAAACAAATTGGCAATGCAGTTCCAGTTAATTTAGCTTCTGCAGTTGCGAGTTCTGTTAAGGCATATCTTTCAAATCATGAAATAAAAGGAAATATAAAGATTGCTTCATTTTTTTCAGGTGCAGGTGGTCTTGATTTAGGTTTTGAGAAAGCGTCGGATAATGAAATCAATTTTGATACTTTATTTACCTCTGATATTGAAGAATGGACTGAGAAAACAATAAATTCGAATCGCCCTAGTTGGAATTTTGTTAGAAAAGATATTAGAGAATTATCAAGCAATAAAGTAATAGAAGTAATTGGTGATAATCCTGATATAATAATTGGAGGGCCACCTTGTCAACCATTCAGTGTAGCTGGAAAACAAAAAGCAGTTAAAGACCCACTTGGTCGATTATACTCTGACTTTATTGGGCAAGTCAAATTATTACAGCCCAAAGTTGTAATAATGGAAAATGTTTATGGTTTGACACAAGTTAAATCAGCAAATATGTTAGAACTGATTAAGAAATCTTATAAAGAAATTGGGTATAATGTGATTCATAAAGAATTAAACTCTGCAGATTATGGAACTCCTCAGAAAAGGAGAAGGGTGTTTTTTGTTGCAGCAAAAGATATTTCAAAATTTAGCTTTCCTTTACCATCGCATTGCAGTTACCCCAATTTACTTGGATTACCCTTATATAAAGGAGCTGGAGAAATATTAGAAAGATTACCAAGACCTGAAATCAAGAATAACGGCGCACAACAAAGGCTCATAAATAATTGCCGAGATAGTAGTAAAATTAAGCATTGTAGCCCGTATGAAGCTCCTCGAAAATAGAAAGGTTATAGCTTCGTAATCGGCAACTATTCATAGCCCAACCGTTATTTTAGTCTAACTAATGTTTGTCCATAATATCCGATTTCTTCGTTACACTCGACTTTAAACTCAGTTATTTAGGCAAGCTCGATACATCGCATTTACAAAAGCAAACTCCTTGTTTTAAATACTTCGCCGGGCCTCGAACCCGAACACTCTGAACCAAACACCAACTTTATAGACAGACGCTAAAACAATCCATTTACGAACTCTTCCAGCGAAACATTTTTAAAATACGCATTTATGTCAATGTTTTTTAGCTTGTTGGTAATCTCAAATTTATCGTGATGCAAATTGATAAGCAAATTCTCAATTTCTGAGGTATCCCAAACACTAAAATAATCCCCAAAAATCTTTACTTTCTCAATTACTCCATCTTTTACTTCAAGGTTAAACTCAATATTCCCACCATTTGTCTTTATCTTCTTTTTAAAATTATACCTCGGCGAATACCCAAAATTCCACTCCCGGGTTTTATATTTCTTTTCGGCCAGGTTATTAATTTTCCTAATGTCATCATCACCAAAAGCAATAATCTTCATTTCAGGATATTTTCGCTTTATATGATTTTGAATTTCATCTCTGAATCCCAGAACATCCATATCACTTTTTAAATGCTCGCTAATATTTGTTACCCTGCTCCTAACTGATTTAACTGCTTTATCAGTAAACTTTGCCGGATCAACCTTAAGGGCTTTTGTAAGATCGCCAAGCCCCGACGAAAACAACAATGTTCCATGATGAAGCACACGAGTTTTATACACATGCTCTGCATTACCCGAAAACTTTTTTCCATTAATGGTAAGATCATTCCTCCCTTCAAATTTAGCCTCTATCCCAAGCGTCTCCAATACTTCGATAACAGGCTTGGTAAATTTCCTGAAATTAACGAGTTTATCTTTTTTTCCGTTTTGGATAAATGTAAAATTGAGATTGCCAAGATCATGAAAAACAGTACCTCCACCCGTAATACGTCTTACAACCGGCATGTTATTATCGTGGATGTAATCCATATTTATTTCGGCAAGTGTATTCTGATGTTTCCCAACAATAACGCATGGCTCATTTCGCCAAAGCATAAAAACATTCTCACTAAATTCTCTCAGCACATATTCTTCGGCAGCAATATTAAAATATGGATCTGTGGATTCTCTTACTATACAAAGCATCAAAATATTTTTGGGCAAAATTACAGGGAATACCCTATGCGGTTTTAAAATGAAATAATTTTTAAAAAACTTTAACAGTGAAATCCAACACCCAAAGGCTTGCTAAGAAATAGGTAATGGAATTGTGGGAGCTAAATTTTTTGCATGGCAAGGCAAAAATAATCCTATCTTTGCGCCCAATTTTTCGGAATCGAAAACAACAAAATTTATGGATAAAAATACAATCATCGGATTAATTCTGATATTTGCAGTATTTGTTGGCTACACACTATACACAGCACCCTCCGAAGAGGAGAAGGCAAAACAACTTTGGGTAAGAGACTCCATAATGGAAGTGCAGCGTTATCGTGATTCGGTATCGATGCAAAGAACACTTTTGCAAACCGAACAGGAAAGTCAACAGCAAAATATTGTACAGGATTTAGAAACAGATGCCACCGAAATAGCCCGGCTTGATGACAGGTTAGGAGTTTTTGCCGGTTCGGGCATTGGAGAAGACAAAATTTTTATTCTTGAAAATAAAAAGATCAGGATATTATTATCGAAAAAAGGTGGTAAAATTGTAAACGTACAATTGAAGGGTTACCAAACTTACGACTCCCTCCCTCTTTATCTTTACAATAATGACAAAACCGTTTTCGGTTACACTTTTTTTGCTAATAACCGCATTATTAGCACCAATGATCTTTATTTTCAACCTCACTACTCTGATTTAAAATATGAAGGACGTGATTCCATTTTTATTTCAGGTGATGATTCTGTATCCTTTGCAATGCGCCTTTACACTGATGCACAAAACGGTTTTAACCCTAATCAATACATCGAATATGTTTATACCATTTTTGGTGATAAATTTATTATGGATTACGATTTGAATCTGGTTGGCATGAACAGAGTTCTTGATCCCGGAACGAGCTATCTTGATTTACTCTGGAAAGCCGACATGCGCCGACAGGAAGCAAGCCTGGATAATGAGCGAGCCGAAACTACCATTTATTACAAATATTCTGGAGATGAGGTTGATCATCTTTCTGAACGTAAAGATAGTGAGGAGGAATTGGTTACCCCATTAAAATGGATTTCGTTTAAATCACGGTTTTTCCTTTCAACATTTATTGCCGGCAAATCTTTTGATAACGCAAGCATTGAGGCCACCACCGACGAAAGCAGTAAAAACAAACACTATTTGCGGAGTATGATGGCAGAAATCCGCATACCTTTCCAAAATCAGCCACGTCAAACTTTTGATGCATCGTTTTACTTTGGCCCAAATAAATACAGTACACTCAAAAAGTTTAAGCTTGATCTGGAGCGTCAGATTCCTCTTGGCTGGAGTTTCTTCCTTCTGGCATGGATCAACATTTACGCTGTTATTCCTGTATTTGACTGGCTTGGTGGTTATGGCTGGAATTATGGTATCGTTATCCTCATTTTAACAATACTTCTTAAAATAGTACTATTTCCGATTGCATACAAAACATATTTATCATCGGCAAAGATGCGGGTTCTGAAACCCGAAATTGAGGAAATCACCAAGAAATTCACCAAATCGGAGGATGCCATGAAAAAGCAACAGGCTACCATGGCACTCTACAAAAAAGCTGGTGTAAACCCCATGGCAGGATGCCTGCCAATGCTTTTGCAGTTCCCAATCCTGATTGCCATGTTCAGGTTTTTCCCATCCTCGATCGAACTCAGGCAGCAATCGTTCTTGTGGGCACACGACCTTTCGAGCTACGATTCGATACTCAACCTTCCATTCAATATTCCTTTTTACGGCGATCACGTGAGTTTATTCACCCTGTTGATGACAGTCTCCACCATTATGTACACAAAAATAAATAATGAGATGATGGGGTCGGCAAGTACACAAATGCCGGGCATGAAAACAATGATGTACATTATGCCCGTTATGTTTCTGGGTATCTTTAACAACTATGCATCAGGATTAAGTTATTACTACCTGCTCGCCAACCTGATTACATTTGGACAGATGTTTTTAATTCGCCAATCGATCGATGAAGATAAAATCCGCAAACAGCTGATGGCAAATAAGAAGAAACCTGTAAAAAAGTCGAACTTCCAAAAACGGCTCGAAGATATGGCCAAACAACGCGGAGTTAACCCAAAGACAGGAAAGAAGAAATAAAATTTCGACTTTCCCAAACATGTTCTTGTTTTCCAGGTTGCCTGTTACACAATTACAATCGTGCTTACTTGTAATAAAACCGGTTCTACTGCCAATTTAGTGGAACACACAAAAATGGGTCAATGATTTAATGCTTCAATGGTTCAATGATTCAATGCTAAAATGATTCAGTGATTCAATGCTTTAATCCACTTCCCTTTCTCTTCTTGTTTCCTATCGCATTTCATAATTCGTAAATATGAAGCAGGGTTCAATTACCCCGTTCTTTAGAGCGGGGATTTAAAAACAAAGTATTTCCTCCTCTCTTCCGCCAATCGCTACGCGATTGGCGGAAGAGAGGAGGAAGGGGGGGCAAATATTTTTTAACCCCGCGCTAAAGCACGGGGCAACACAATATTTAATAAAAGACGCTGGCATTGCGACAATATAGTTTACAGTAAGTAAGAGGTTCTGAATTTTTGAAGTAGCAACTTACTCAAAAAAGCACAGTGCATTTTCTACTGTGAAAATCCATGTTTACCATTAAAATGGTAGTAAAACCATTTTTTTAATAGGTGCTCAAAACGTTGTAACGCCTGTGCTGATTTGTAATCGGGATTAAAGCTCCTTTCCTGCATAAATCCCAATGGCTAATATTTCATTTTTAGCGGAATGGATTTCATCTTGGGTTTTTTACCATAAAAAACATCATCCATAATTACGGCAACCCGGCGGAACAAAGGATTGTACTTTATTCCGAACCGAACCAGATTATGGAAAAAATTATCGGAATGAGAATAAGGACAAACAGCAATACATCTGCCACAATCTGTACCTGAACGACTCCAATAAGTAAAACATTTTTCCTGGTTGATTTGCCATCGGGTAACACCGTCAATTTCCTGCATTTCATTTTTGGAGATAGCATTTCCGGGGCAGGTTGAAGCACATTTTTTACAAATCCTGCAAAATTCTGTCATGGAATGTTCAATTTTATTTCGGTCGATATCCAAATCCAGATTTGTGGTTACTACTGCAATTCTAACACGAGCCCCTTGTCCGGCAGTCATCAATAATCCCATTCTCCCAATATCGCCAAGTCCTGCATCACGTGCCACAAGCGGGCAAACAACTCTGTAATCCCCATCGATATGTGCACGTGCTTCATATCCTAACCTACGTATGAATGATGCAATCTGCACGGCAATTTCGCCCGATTTAAGATACTTATGCGATGTTTCCAGTGTTTCTGAAGCCAGTGGTGCTGTATCAATCAGTGTTTTATCCATTTCAACGGTAAGGGCAATGGCATAACGGTGATTTAGCTCCACAGGTTTGCCATAGTCAGCACCCCTGCCTACAACTGAATATTTGTGGTAATCTTTTAATTCGGTAATTCCAATATTGCAAGCCCCCAACTTAACAGCCCATTTCTTAATAAACCTTGTAATTTCCACCTGGTCAACTTTTTCAACATTCTGATTAACTGGCCCATTCACCAACCCTCGCAATGCTCCAATTGCATCAAAGCTGCTTTTGGCTGCATTAAATAAAAATCGATCATAATATGTGGATCCTTTTTCAAGCAATCCCGGATTCTTCCTAAAAATGTTATCCAGCTTTTCTTTATCAGAATGTTTATTATAATATTCTTTATACTTTGCTGTACCTGCAATTAATGATCGGCGCGAAAACATAATATCCCGTTCATCAATTTTATGCTTTGGAGTTTGGTAGGGATATTTTAACCGCCATTGGATGGGAAATAAAAACACGAGTACACCGGCAAAAAAAACCAATGGAAAGATTGTGGCAGCTCCCTGAAAGAATAATTCAGGATAATAATACAGAACGAAAAAAAAGCCCGAAAGAATTATTCCGGATAGAGCGGAAATTAATGCAGCTCGTTTTTCGTTTTCGAGCAAACTTATGATAACAGCATATATATAAAAAAGTGTAGTTATTATTGCCGCTATTAGTAAAGGTATTTCTGATATAGACATAAATTAAAATTTGAAGATGGTCAAAAGTAGGGTTTTTCGCAAACAATCTGCTTCTTTACAACACATTTTTTGCATAGCTCCAGATATGCCGGAAATATATTATTAATTACTACCAATGGTCAGGATGAGCCTCTTTCAATTGCCGGTTGTGGGTAGTTTTAATCTTCAAATATTTCTATTAATTTTAATGTTAATCCGGGGAAAATACTCACCGGTATTTCTTTGAATCCGTATAACTCACTATATACTCCTTCTGATTCGTATTGGTCGTTTGTTAAAATAAACGTCTCTATGCTTTTTGTATCGGGGTTTACTATCCAATATTCTTTTACGCCATTTTCTTCGTATAGTGTATATTTTTCAGTATAATCTTTTTTTGTAGTGCTTGGCGACAGTATTTCTATAATCATATCCGGTGCACCAATACAACCCCGGTCATCCAACTTGTTTTTATCACAAATTATGCTAATATCCGGCTGTACAACCGTATGGACTTCTTTGTTATTTTGCCCTTTATTTTTTTGTAAACGTACATCAAATGGGGCAATGTAAACCTCGCATTTGTTATTCTCAAAAACATCGCTTATCTTTCTGAAAAGCTTCCCTATAACTGCTTGATGCCTTCGCCTTGGTGCAGGTGTCATTCTGCTTACCCATCCCCTAATTAGCTCAACCCGTTCCGAAAATTGCCATGTAAGGTAATCCGCATAAGTGTATTGCTCTGCTAAATTCAATTGCGATATGTTGGTTATTGGCTTTTTCATTTTTGTGTGTTTTTACAAAGTTAAACCTTTTTTTTCAGGCAGGATTTTTCTAATCAATAATTTTGTACTCATTTTTTAGAACCTGTACTTGCAAAAACATATTACAAATTTTTTAATATTTACAATTTCCGATTGCCTTATTATTATTTTTGCGTGATGCAACAAATGATACTTATCCTCGATTTCGGTTCACAGTACACACAACTCATTGCCAGGCGTGTACGCGAACTAAATGTTTATTGTGAAATTCATCCTTACAATAAAATTCCGGATTTGAAAGATGTAACCGGAGTAATATTATCAGGAAGCCCGTTTTCGGTGCTTGATAAAAATGCTCCCACACCTGATCTCACCAAAATATTTTCAGAAAAAATTCCATTGCTTGGGGTTTGCTACGGGGCACAATATCTTGCCAAAAAAAATGGCGGCTATGTTGAGCCATCAAAAATTAGAGAGTACGGGAGAGCCAATTTATTAAGTATTAACCGGAATCATGAATTGCTAAAAGGAATGACCGAGGGATGTCAGGTATGGATGTCGCATGGTGATACAATTCAGAAATTACCTGAAAATTTCCACATAATCACCAGCACACAAGATGTAGCAGTTGCCGGGTATCAGGTTGGTACTGATAAAATATATGGAATACAATTTCATCCTGAGGTGTACCACACGAAAGAGGGGATGATTTTGTTGAAAAACTTCGTGGTGAAAATCTGTGAAAACTCACAAATCTGGACACCTGCTTCGTTTGCAGAAACAACAGTGGCGCAGCTCCGTGCAAAGCTTGGCAATGATAAGGTAGTTTTGGGTTTGTCGGGTGGTGTGGATTCTTCGGTAGCTGCATTATTGCTGCATCGTGCTATTGGAAAAAATCTGCATTGTATTTTTGTTGACAATGGTTTATTGCGCAAAAACGAATTTGAATCTGTACTGGAGGCCTACCAGGGAATGGGCTTAAATATTAGAGGTGTTTCGGCAGCTCAACGGTTTTATGATGCACTTGTAAACAAAACTGATCCTGAGGATAAAAGAAAAGCAATAGGACGAACATTTATTGATGTTTTTGATGATGAAGCTCACAAGATAAAGGATGTAAAATGGTTGGCGCAAGGAACTATTTACCCTGATGTAATCGAATCTGTATCGGTAAAAGGGCCTTCTGCTACTATCAAATCGCATCACAATGTTGGAGGGCTTCCCGATTTTATGAAGTTGAAAGTGGTTGAACCACTCAACAGCCTTTTCAAAGATGAGGTACGGAGAGTTGGGAAGGAGTTGGGGTTAAAAAAAGAAATCCTTCATCGCCACCCGTTTCCGGGTCCCGGGTTGGGGATTAGGATTCTTGGTGAAATTACCAGAGAAAGAATTAGAATTTTGCAGGAAGTTGACCATATTTTTATCGAAGGACTCAAAAAAAGTAATCTTTACGATAAGGTATGGCAGGCACTTGTTGTGTTGCTTCCGGTGCAGTCGGTGGGTGTTATGGGCGACGAAAGAACTTATGAAAACGTTGTTGCTCTCAGGGCAGTGGAATCAACAGATGGCATGACAGCTGATTGGTCGCAGTTGCCTTATGATTTTCTTGCAAAAACCTCCAATGATATCATTAACAAAGTTAAAGGTGTAAATAGGGTAGTTTATGATATTAGTTCAAAACCACCAGCTACCATCGAATGGGAATAATGTTGCATCAAGATGAAAATAAAATACACACTACAGAGTTTTCAAGTATTGAATAAATAAACAGATTTTTAACTTATCATTTCGTACAATGAAGTTGCTAAGTATTTTGATTTCAGCCATTTTATTAAGCATCCTTACCACATTATCTGCTCAAGATTATCAGAACATCATGAGATCGAATGTGGTGGAAAATATTAACGGTAAAGATTACTATTTGCATAAAGTTAAGAATGGCGAAACTCTTTATGCTATTGCCAGGGCTTATCATATAAATGTTGATATTATTCGCAAGGCTAATTATGGTGTAGAGGATGATATCAATCCCGATCAAATTTTAAAGATTCCGGTTCGACCCGAACCTCAGATAATTGAAGCAGATAAAAAGGAAGCCATAAACTATCGGCGTATCATTGCCGGGGAAACGCTTTACAGTATTTCCAAAGAGTATAACGTTTCGGTTGAAGAATTAAAAGCTGCAAATGGTGGTTTGCCAGATGGTTTAAAAACCGGTATGTTCATTAAAATTCCTGTAAACGATGGCAATAAACCCGAAGTAATTGAGACCAGCCCACAAGACAAATATTCCAAAATTTATTTTGAATATCAGGCTAAAGAAAAAGTGTCGATTTATAAATTAGCCCTTAGATACAAAGTTTCCATCGATACCATTTTCCTACTCAATCCCGGAATAAACGAACAGCTAATTTCTGGTCAAATTATTAAAATCCCCTTTAGTTCGGGTGATACTGGTTTTATTACACATACCATAAAGAAAAGGCAAACCGTAAAAAAACTTGCCAAAAAATATGCTATTACAGTAGAACAAATTAAAGAAATAAACAAATATATATCCAGGCATTTACTCGTAGGACAGGTAATACAAATTCCTTTACTTGCAATGGATGCCAACGATGCTCCTCCCCTGGATAGCCTTGCTTTGATTGAACAAAAATTACTTTCAGAAGAATCCAGAACAAAAACACAAAAGGAAAAATGCTACGAATCTTATCATACCGGCGAATATAAAGTTGCACTTCTTTTGCCGTTTTACATGTCGGTTTACGATTCGGTAATCAGGATGCAAAATGAAACGGATACAAAAGAAACAGACCCTGAATTTGTAAAGTCTTTTGTATTTATCCAGTTCTACGAAGGATTTATGATGGCTATTGATTCGATGAAAAAGACAGGACTCAAAGTAAAACTTCATGTATATAACCTCGAAGATGATATATCACAAACAAATCAGTTGCTACAAAATCCTGAATTCAAACAAATGGATTTAATTGTGGGACCTGTATTTAATAGTAATTTCAAGATTGTAGCTGATTTCGCCAAAGAGCACCAAATCAACATTGTTAACCCATTATCGACCCGCGAAGAAATTACTTATGGAAATCCCTATGTTTTTCAGCCACAGCCAATAAACAATAATCAATACCAAACTCTTGTCGATTATCTCAACGAACATCATGCCTATTCTCAAATATTTATTGCGCGGCATAACCCCTACCGCAATGCTATTGCTTTTGAAGAATTGAGAAATGTATTAGACAGGCAGTTGGAATCGCGAAAAGGTTCGTTTACAGGTTTGTATCACGAAATTTTGTACAGCCGCGATAGTACATATACCTTTGAGCATACAGCTTCAGCTGATTTCGAAAATGTGGTGATTACCTACTCCGACAGTAAAGTTTTTATTTTGGATATGCTTAGAAAACTTAACGAATTGAGAGACACCTTTAACATTACTATTTTGGGAATGCCACAGTGGAAAGAGATTGATGGCTTGGAGCTTGAGGATTTGAACAACTTAAATGCACGTATCCTATCAAAGAATTACACAAATTACAATTTGCCGGCGGTTCGCTATTTTGTAAAAGAATATAGAAACCGATATGCCACCGAACCCAAAGAATATGCCTTTACAGGTTATAATATTGGTGTATATTTTTTGAGCGCTCTAATGAAATATGGACCGCAGTTTAACGATTGTATTCAGTATTTTGATATGGAACTTTTAAATACGGGTTTTGATTTTGAATCTTCACCCGGTAATGGTTACCAAAACATAAACTGGAAGATTCTTGGATTTGAGAATTATCAGCTCAAAGATATTTCGGATAGATTAGAAACATACGATTTGTCGAATCCGCCCGGAAAATATTATAAATATATGGAAATAATAAAATAAGCCTGTCGATGGCCGAACCGTTAGATAATACCATTTTCGATCATCCTCACGATGATCTCTATGTTTTTATCTTCACCTTCAGGGTCATATTTCGTTTTTAAATTATAACCAAAAATACGCGCAAACGACTGATAAAAAAATGCCATAAAACTCCCACGAAAATCCTGCACAAGTCCAAACGAAGAGCTTCCTGTTTCGCGGTCGATAAGTTTAATCAAAATTTTTCCCTGACTAATTGTTAGCTTTTTAAGTTCTCCCCCATATTCCTCATGAATCTCCTTTTCGACCTGTTTCATGATCTTTCTCTTTTCCTTGTCGCTATCTACGTTGCTAAGAACAGTTTCGTATTCCAATAATTTTCGGCTCGCCAGCTTTGCCCAGGGATATACCTTTTTTACATTTCTAATCAAACGATTATTGTGCTTACTCTGTCGTTTTGTTTTAAATATCTTGAAATCAAAAATTTCAACCCCCGATATCTCTACAAAAGGAACAGTGTCTTTATCGATGATTTTGTACTTCACCACACGGTATTCCTTTTGCTGCCCTATCAAAATAATATGACTGTATAGAAATATAAAGATAAATAAAAGGAAAATGCGCATAAAATCACTTTACGAAATAAACGATGGAAAGTGTTGAATTATTTGATTTTTAAATTGGCCTCTATTCCAAAAGTTGTTATACAACTGTAATACTCGTATTTTTTAATCTTGGTAAAATATTTTACCTAAAATAAAAAAGATTGAGGAAGATAGTTAATCAATCTCTCTCAATCTCCTTCAATCCCTTTCCCTGACTATGCTACCCGCAATTTGGTAAAACTATTTTTCTCAAGTTTTTCGGCTGCATAAGGTCTGGTAACCTTAAACTCTTTTACCTCTTTGTTGCCCGGAAGTTCAAACATGGCTTCATTAAGAATTGCCTCCATAATCGATCGTAGGCCACGAGCTCCAAGTTTATACTCCATTGATTTTTCTACCATGAAACTTAATGCCTGATCGGTAAAACTAAGTGCAATATCATCCAATTCAAAAAGCCTTGTAAACTGTTTTGTAATTGCATTTTTGGGTTCAGTAAGAATCCGCTTCAACGCAGAACTATCCAATGGACTCAGGTATGAAACAACCGGCAACCTACCAACTATTTCAGGTATCAAACCGTATGATTTAAGATCAGGAGGAGAAACATATTGAAGCAGATTGTCTTTATCGATTTGATCTTTTTTGCTACTGCTGCTGCTGTATCCAATTACATTTGTACGTAAACGCGAAGCAATGATTTTGTCGATACCACCGAAAGCACCACCGGCAATAAAAAGAATATTTTCGGTATTGATTTGAATAAGTTT
>JAOZRY010000369.1 GCA_029939965.1 Bacteroidales bacterium
ATGATTTAATGCTTCAATGATTTAATGCTTCAATGATTTAATGCTTCAATGATTCAATGTTTTAATGACACTCTTTTTATCGCATTGTCTCCTTATCGCATTTTATCATTATAAACAAACTTTTTAACAGAACAACAGAATCATTTGTTTACCACAAGAATGGTAGTTGAACCGCATTTATTACTTGCCCCTACCCTGCACAATGATGAGTGCTGTATAAAACATGATTTTGAAATCCATGGCCAGCGACATATTTTCGACATAAAGGATGTCGTATTTTAAACGTTGTACCATTTCATCGATGTTGGATGCATATCCAAATTTTATTTGTCCCCAGGAGGTAATGCCAGGTTTTACTTTAAATAAAAGGCGATAGTGTGGTGCACGTTTTACAATTTGATCAATAAAAAACTGACGCTCAGGGCGATATCCCACCAATGACATTTCACCCTTTAAAACGGTAAAAAATTGAGGCAACTCATCCAAACGAACCTTACGCATAAACAAACCAAAAGGAGTAATGCGCGAATCGTTTGTAACTGATAATTGAGGTGTTCCTTGTTCGGCTCCAACATACATCGACCTAAATTTTGGAATCATAAATGTTTTGCCATGTAACCCCACACGCTCCTGCCAATAAAATATGGGTCCTTTTGAAGATAATTTTACACCTGCAACCAGAAAAAGATATACAGGCGACAGAATAATAACAGCTATAAATGAGGCCATAAAATCGATGAAACGCTTAATAGATTCCTGCCAGGGGGGTATCATGTGAGGCGATATCTGAACAAGAGGTTCGGTAAAAATAGAAGTAGTTTTTACCGATCCCAATAAATAATCCTGCATCGCCGGAATAATCTTGATAACGGCACTGGTATCTTCAATCTCTATCAATATTTTTTCTACAAGCTCGGTTTCCGATCTTTCGATAGCGATAATAATTTCTTCGATTTTATGCTTTTTAATCAGTTGTGGAAGTTCCTTATAGTAGCCCAAATGTGGCAACCATTTGGCTAATTTAAATTCTGAATAATCCTTTGCATTTACAAATCCAACAAACTTATTTCCGGAAGATGGAAATTTATTATCAAGTTCATCAAAAAGCTCAACTGCATTGGTGCTACTTCCAACAATTATGGTATTAAAACCTATAAGTTTATGGTGAATTTTCTTTACCGTTCGGGTTGTAATTATAAGCCTGAAAGTAGTTGTAATTATAAACTGTAATCCAAAAAGTACAAGGAATGACTCGAAGTAATGTTGATAAGATGGAACAACATCATCTAACAATAAGGTGAAAAAAATTACCACAACACCAATAATAGCAACTGAGAAAGTTTGGGTAATTTCTTTGATTCTTGATTTCCGGTAAACTTTTCTGTATGTGCCTGCAATAATGTACAGAATTATCCAAAACATAGGAATAATTACAATACCATAATAGAGCTTAGGGTCGCCAAATATTTCATCAGGGCTCCTGAACAAATCCGGTATAATGATATACTTGCGATAAATAAAAAACAGCATCCAGGTTATGGCTGCTGAAAAGAAATCTGCAATTACATATTTTGCCTGTTGTAACTTTTTATTCATATCGGCAATTTCAATAAAACTATCTGTAAAGTAATTTCAAATTATCAAGCATAATTACGGCTTCAGTACCATCCCCTGGGATGTAAGTACGAAATAGTACTTTAAAACTTGAGGCCGAACTTGCCCGTATTTTATCTGTGAAATTTATATATATCTTATTCCACTCATCACTCGGATTTAAAATAAGAATCTCACTCTTTATAATTTGCGAAGTGCTTTGTTCGATTATTCCGACCGAAAAATAATAGGTGTTTTTATAGTTCATCTCTAACAATACAACACCACCACTCCCCTCAAAAGCGTAAGAATCAAATGTGGCAGCTTCAAAAGTTGTATGATCATCATCTAATATTACAATCCCGGAGTAACTCCCTTCAAAAGCATCCTCTCCACCTATTCGTTCGATGTTAACAGAACTCTGTAAATTTGTTGTATCAAGAGAAACAGAAGGGTCTTCAAAATCTTCCATCCAAACAAATACGGTTGATTCACGATAAGTGGATGAAGGTGAAATATCTACAATACTATCGGGTATGAAATTAAAATCATCAATCACAACAGGTTCAAAAAACGGATTATTCACTCTTGTGGTAGAAATTCCGTTGAGTTCTATTCCCGGTTCCATCCTGAGCTCACCAATACCATTTTTGAGGATAGGAATTGTTACAGGAAGTTCAAAAACACCAATTGTAGCTCCATCAGCAAAAACCCAAACATCAGTTATTTTTTGCCGATTGGTGCCTTGGATTCCATAATAGGTAGAAAAATCAAAATGCTCAACATGAATAAAAGCCGGAACGCCCGGCTCAAGGTTTTCTTCTTTACACGACGACAATAACACTACCCACAATGTGAATATAAAAAACATGACTCCTACAACTGTACTCTTCATTCGCAATGCATTTTAAAACAGGAGTTTGAAACGGTATTGAAAATTTAATATTGCCTACACGAACCTTAGGAAAGTTTAGCGTTTACTTTATCAAGAATCTGGTAGGCCACACTAAGTGCCTGATATCCATCATTAATAGTAACCGAAGGCGCAATGTTGTTAATAATTGCATCAGCAAAGCTTCCCAACTCAGTCATTATGGCATTATTGGCTTCCACATCAGGTTTTTCTATTGTAATTTCTTTTAACCCTTTGCCTTCGCCCATATTTAGAACCATAGCAAACGGATCATCTGGTTCAGAGTCGATGTCTTTCATTTTAACTATTTCCATTTCTTTAGTAAGAAAATCAACAGAAATATAAGCATCACGTTGGAAAAACCTGGATTTCCGCATATTTTTTAATGATATCCGGCTGGCAGTAAGATTGGCCACACATCCATTATCAAATTCAATACGTGCATTGGCTATATCCGGAGTATCGCTAACTATTTGCACTCCGCTGGCACTAATTTTTTTTACATTCGAATTAACCACACTCAACACAATGTCGATGTCGTGAATCATTAAATCCAGAATAACAGGTACATCAGTACCACGAGGGTTAAACTGCGCCAAACGATGGGTTTCGATAAACATTGGGTTGTTAATCGAATTTTTGGCTGCAAGAAAAGCCGGGTTGAAACGCTCCACATGACCTACCTGTACTTTTACATTTGCCTCTTCTGCAATTTTTATTAATTCCCTTGCCTCGTCGGGTGTGGTTACAATGGGTTTCTCAATAAACACATGTTTGCACTTTTTTAACGACTCCGAAGCACAATCGAAATGCGATACTGTTGGTGTTACAATATCAACCACATCCACGGCATCAATAATTTCGTGCAAAGAATCAAACTTTTTTATCCCAAATTCCTGCTCAACTTTATTAGCAGTTTCCTGATTCGGATCATAAAAACCAACCAATTCATAAGCTCTTAGTTCGCGGATACATTTCAGATGAATTTTCCCTAAATGGCCTGCGCCAAGTACTCCAATTTTTAACATATTTCAAAATTTTGGTGCAAAAATATATTTTTTGAACTGACTATGTATTGTAGTTTATTAATAATACCTTTCACATTATTAATTTTCTCAATGAACATGAGTATTGATTTTGTAATTTTGCACTATTGGGATAATAATGATTAGGTAAAAAGATGGAATATCAGGACACATACAGACACAAAGGTTTACGAAAAAAACTGGCAGAGTTGCTCATCAACAAAGGAATCACCAACAAAAACGTAATTCAGGCCATCGAAAACACCCCACGGCATTTTTTTATGGATTCTTCATTTCTGGAATATGCATACCAGGATAAAGCTTTTCCAATTGGATCGGGTCAAACAATTTCGCAACCCTACACAGTAGCATTTCAAAGTGAGCTACTGGAAGTTGAAAAAAATATGCGGGTTCTGGAAATCGGGACAGGCTCAGGATACCAGGCATGTGTTCTACTGGAAATGGGTGCTAAAGTATTTACAATGGAACGCCAGTTTCATCTTTATAAAAAGGTTAAGCAGTTTTTTAATAAACTTCGCTACCAGGCTAAAGTGTTTTATAAAGATGGCTATGAAGGGCTGCCCTCTTTTGCCCCTTTCGACCGAATACTCATCACAGCTGCTATTCCAGAACTAACTGATAAACTGAAACATCAACTTGTTATCGGAGGTATTTTGGTTGCACCGGTTGGCAAAATCGGGCATCAAACCATGACCAGAATAATTCGTAAGGGAGAAAATGATTTTTCAGAGGATTTCTTTGG
>JAOZRY010001085.1 GCA_029939965.1 Bacteroidales bacterium
AAAAAAACAATTACTCTTCTTAGCGTTTACGCTTTTTGTTGCCGGCCTTAGCTTTGTACAGGCTCAAAATGGCTATGGTGATGCCATTACATCAAACAATGTTGGCCCTGCCAAAACTGAAAAAGCCCAATGTGCGGACAAGGGCCCCGAATTTACCAATAGCGGGTTAATTAAAATTAGCGATGTTATTTATGCAGGTAATGGCTCTACCGTCGTCCTTAGTTTTGATGAAATAGCGGTTGGGCCTGGTAATGCAATAAGTGGCCAAAAAGATATTAATGCAGAGTATTGCGTAAACGTTAACTATTATCCGGCTTCTACAATAGAATTATCGCAAAATATGGATTTGCTCGAAATATCCGATTTTAATTGCGGGGGCGATTGGTACAGCTATGATGATGTTGAAAAAGAAATATTTGTAGATACCAATGAGTACGTTGTGGTAAACTATTTGGCAAGGACAGAAACCGAAGATTATTTTATTTACAACAGGATTTTTTTAAGGCCGGATATTGAACTTTTAGAACCCGGCATAAGTGCCGTTGATTTTTTAGATAAACTAATGGACCCTTCAGTTTCAGCTTTTGCACTGCAAAGTGATGTTGATTGTAGCGGGGTTGATATTATTACTAAACATTGGTTTCTTAGTAATTTGTATTTGTACGGTAATGGTAACGTAGTTAGTAATGTAGAAATAGAAGAAAATACAAGTTTTTTAAGTGTTGGTTTTATAGCTTCTTTAAATGATAATTCATATGTATCTAGTCTTGGGATACAAGACTCTTATATAATAGCTCCTATAAGTTTTTCTGCAGGTGGTTTAGTTTCAAATTTAACCAATAGTTTAATCGAAAATGTTTTTTATAAGGGTAGTGAAATTAAGGCTAACGATTATGTAGGTGGTTTAATAGGTTACGCAATAGATTCTTTTATAAATAATTGTTATACAGATGTTGTAGTTGAGGGTGCTAATCATGTAGCAGGTTTAATATCTCAAGCTAAATATTCTACTAAGGTATATAATTCATCTTCGTTAGCTAATGTAACAGGTACAGGTGATTACGTAGCAGGTTTAATATCTGTAGTAGCTAGTGATAATACAGTATATAATTCATATTCACTTGCTGATGTTGAAGGTGAAGCTTATACGGCAGGTTTGGTTAGTTTTCTTGATGATGAATCAATAATTAATTTATGTTATGCTAGTGGT
>JAOZRY010000025.1:0-12554 GCA_029939965.1 Bacteroidales bacterium
TAAATTTTTTGTTGTCAGTTTCCCGCTTTGCGGTTTCAATTATAAATCATAAATCGTAAATCATAAATTGAATTAGTATCTGTGTACTGATGTTGTCAAACATCAGAGGCCAAATGTAACAAATATCAAATATATAAATCTGATAAATTCGAAAGTTTACAAAATTCCAAAAAAAAATGCTCTTCTTCAGAGCATTTTAATTCTTTCGTTATTAAGTCATTATTATTTTTTCACCACCTTACCTTTAATTTGTAATATAGTTCGGTCGGTATCAGCGTTGGTTACGATTGTAATTGTTTTCATAAAATCGCCGTTACCGGTGCCATCATAAGTTGCCGAAACTTTTGCCGATCTTCCGGGTAGTATGGGAGCTTCGCTGTATTGCAGATCAGTACATCCGCACGAAGTTTTGGCGTAAGTAATAAACAACGGTTCGTTGCCACTGTTGGTGAGTGTAAATTCGGCTTTCTTTTTTGTTTTGAATTCGATTTCACCCATTTCAAAAATTTTAACATCCCAGCTTGCTTTGGGGCCAACAGCGAGGACTTCGGTAGTTTCGGTATCTTTAACCTGAGAGCCGGTTTCCTGTGCCAAAATACACACTGATGGCACAGCAAATAGTACTATTAATAGTATCGTAATTCTTTTCATAATTATTAATTTTGAACAAAAATTCAATTGATTATTTCAAAAAACAAATATCTGACATTAATTATTATGCCGGTGTTAATAATAATCAAAACTTTGTTAACGAAGTGTAAACATCAATTTCAGTTCTATCAATACAACTATCTTTACATCACGATGCAATTATTAATAGTTAGTGTGCGCCGGAAAACGCCGATATCTTCGTTTGACTTGTGTTGAAAACAGTTATTTACAAAAGTAAACTCCTTGATTTTCAACACTTCGTCCGCCTCGATCTCAACGATTTCTGACACCCACTTCCTGAAATATGAGTTTTCTTGCAGAGAATAGTTACGATGCATTAGCAAAATGAAAAGAAACCAGATACGTTTTATTGTAATTTTAGGAACCTTTGCCATAATTGGGATTATAGTTATTCAAATTTATTGGATGCAAAAAGCCTGGAACATAAAAGAGAAGCAGTTTAACCAAACCATTTTTATCGGGTTACAAAATGTAGCTGAGAAACTGAGTACATACAGCCAAACTGAACCTCCGAATGAAAATCCGGTAAACCAATTGTCATCAAATTATTTTGTTGTAAATACCGACTGTATAATCGATGTAAATGTGCTTGACTATTACCTCCGCACCGAATTCGACAAGCTCAACATTGATACAGATTACGAATATGCAGTTTATGATTGCCACAATGATAAAATGGTTTACGGAAATTATGTGTCGATAAAAGGGAAGGACAACAGCATTGAGATGACCACGAACATGCCTAAGTATAGTGAGTACGTGTATTATTTTGGCGTAAACTTTCCTTCAAAAACCAATTCTCTTACGGGAGATATGGGTCTTTGGATAATTTTTTCGGCCATACTGCTGGTTTCAGTAATTTTCTTCTCGTATGCTATTTTTATCATTCTGCGGCAAAAGCGACTTTCAGAATTACAAAAAGACTTCATTAACAACATGACCCACGAATTTAAAACTCCAATTTCGAGCATTAATATTTCGGCAGATGTAATTTCGAATCCAGAAATTGTAAACGACCCTGAGCGACTGCAAAATTACGGTGGCATTATAAAACAGGAAAATCAACGATTGAATAATCAGGTAGAAAAAGTATTGCAAATTGCCCGCATTGAAAAGCTTGGGTTTGAATTGAAAAAAGAAAGTGTAGAATTAAATGAAATTATAAGGGAGGTAACAAATAACAGCAAAACCAATAATGCCAACAGCGTGAAAATTGAGGCTCATCTCGATGAAAATATCCCTGAGATTTTTGCCGATGGCTTACACCTGACCAACATTTTTTACAACCTTATCGACAATGCCGTAAAATATTCGTTGGGCTACCCCGAAATAATTATCCGTACAAAACTAAAAGGCAAAGTGGCATTGGTTACCGTGCAAGATAATGGCCCGGGAATTAGTAAAGAGTTTCAGAAAAAAGTTTTTCAAAAATTTTTCCGCATACCAACAGGAAATATCCATAATGTAAAAGGATTCGGATTAGGCTTATATTATGTAAAAAACATTTGCCAATCGCATCGCTGGAAAATTTGGTTGGAAAGCGGAACCAATAAAGGTTCTACATTTGTAATTGAAATATTGATACCATGAACGAAAAAATAAAATTACTTTACGTTGAGGATGACGTTACTTTGTCGTTTGTAACACGCGACAACCTAAAGCTGTATGGCTATACCATCGATTACTGCGAAGATGGTGTGGAGGGGTTGAAACTTTTTAACGAAAATAAATACGACTGCTGCATATTGGATGTAATGCTCCCAAGAATGGATGGCTATGAACTGGCTATGAAAATAAGGCGAAAAAATGAAGAGATTCCCATTATTTTCCTTACAGCCAAATCGAGGCGCGAAGATAAAATTCATGGGTTGCGTATTGGTGCCGACGATTACATTACCAAGCCTTTTAGCATAGAAGAGCTGGTACTGAAAATTGAAATTTTTTTGCGCCGAACCGGTCAACGACAAAAAAAGAACAATATGACCGGCGAATGCAAACTGGGTCATTTTGTTTTCGACATAGGTAATCATTTGCTTTTGGGTCCCGACAAAAAAAAACAACTCACACATCGCGAAGCACAGCTTCTGGCCGCCTTTTGCCAAAACTCCAACACTATTATGAAAAGAGATGACCTGCTTATGAAAATTTGGGGCGATGACCACTATTTTGCCAGCCGAAGTCTCGATGTTTTTATCTCGCGATTGCGAAAATATATTAAAAGCGATCCCACCATAAAGATTGAAAATATCCACAATGTTGGTTATCGGCTTAATACAAAAGTTGAAAAGGAGGAATGAGCACTCACTTTCTCACCACATTAACCCATTTACCTTTGTGCCTTGCATAAATTGTGTTGTCGTACATTGCTTCGCATGATACACCGGGCATGAAAAATTTTCCGGTATAAGCAGCATTTAGCGATACTTTAAACGTTACTGATTTATAGCTTTGGAGATTAAAAAAGGTAAGAACTCTATCGTCGCGAATGTCGCGGTAATCGAAGTTGCCATTGTTTTCGGTATTTTCGGATTCGGAGTAACGGATGTTTAATATTTCCCATCCCGAAGGAAATATCTGCGACAAAGCCAGATTTTTATAGTTGCCCAGCATACCCGGATTGGTAATTTTTACCACAGCATCAAAGTCGGTTCCCTGTTTCAGGTTGCTTATTTCGATTTCCTTTCCATCGATAGATTGAAATCTGACCACCATTTGCAGGTTTTTTTGTTCATTTTCATCAATACCCTGCAATGGCCTGCCGGATATGGTTTTGGTAATAAACATTTTGTTATTACCAAGGTTTTTGATGTGTATCTGATTTTCACTCTCTTCCATTTCAATTTTATAAAATGGAACGCTGGAACGTATCTCCTGCTGATTGTTATTGAGGGTATAAGCAAAATAACTTTCCTGGTTACTCCCTGAAACATCTGCAAATCTGGCCATGGCAAAAAGTGAATATGCTGCCGTTTGTGTACTCAGATAACCGGTGCTCATTTCGGTGGCCATTTTTGTGGCCAATTCAAAAGCTTCCTCTTCCTTATCCATCATTATCAATGTTTCGAGAATCATTGCCCGATCGCGAAGCACTGAGCCAAAAGTAATACCCGGTCGCTGATAGATTTCAGTAGTGGTGTACCCGATTTTTTGCGTAAGTTTTTCGGCAGCCTCGGGCATACCTGCCAGCAAATAGGCAGATGCCAGCCGCCATGCTGTGGTAGCATTAAAATTGTTGTTTTCGCGCAGCCTGTTCATGGCACTCAGGTTGGGTTGCCCGGCCAATGCAAGCACATAAAGGCGATAAGCCTGAATCAATCCTTGATCATGTATCGGACTATCAGGGTATGACACAAAATTGGCAGCTTTTGAATATTCATAGTTTAACCAATTATTTTTGAATTTTGAGGGTATCAGAAATCCCTTTTGCCCGGCAAGTATCAAAAAATGTCCGGCATAAATAGAACTCCATTCCGAAACAATTCTTCTTCCCGGCCAGTACGACAAACTACCATCCGGCAGTTGAAACTTTGTAATCTTATTAATTGCTTTTCTGATATGAAGACTTACCCGCTGTTTTTGATTATCATCCATTTCGGTAAGTTTATCAAGATATAATTGGGCAAAAGCCGAAGATGTGATTTGCTCCAAACATCCATACGGGTATTGAATTAGGTAGCGTAGGTTTTTTTCCAGATTTATTGATGGCAATCCTGAAACCTCAACAACTCCACTGTTTGTACCTTCCATACCAAAATATTCAAAATTTATCGTTTTCGATATCCCGGCATCCAGCACCAGAGTTTCTACCCGGCTAACAGGTAAATTTGGATTACGCACATCCAGTTCAATTTGAGCAGATGCGGTTTCCCCATCTGAAGTGGCCGATACCGATAGCTTAATTAATCCTTCCATTTTGTTGGCAGCAAGCTTAAAATATGTCATCTTTTCACCCGCCTTTTCAAAAGAAAGTTCATTTGAATTTTGCCCAACAACTGCAACCGGTCCGGTGGATTCTATTTTGATATTTACTTTTTTGATTTTGTCATTCATTGCAAAGATTGCTACAGGCAAATCAAATTCTTCCTCCTGACTAATAATCCGGGGTGCTGTGGGTAAAATCATTAATGGTTGTTTTACGGCGACTATTGCATCAGTTGAGCCCCATGCACCATTATAACCGGCAACAACCATCACCTTAACTGAGCCAACATAATTGGGCATGTTAAGTTGATGGCTTGCTTTTTGGTTTTTGTTGAGTGTAAACGGACCCAGGAAATCAATGACCGATTTGAATCGATTTGCCTTTTTATCTTCGTCTCCGGTTTTTTCCTGATCGCCTCCAATGGCCAGAACTTTTTGCAATCTACCGCCAAAAGCACCCAGCACTTCATCAAACAAATCCCAGGTTTTAACACCCAGTGCCTCCCGCGCATAAAAGATTTTCCATGGGTCGGGTGTTTTGTATCTGGTCAAATCAAGCAATCCCTCATCCACCACTGCAAGTGTATAAGTCATGGGTTTGCCGGTTTTTTCCTTCACTTCAACAGTCCAGGATGATTGTGGTCGAACTTCTTTGGGAGCATCTACAATTGGTTCGAGGATGGTTTCGGGATCTTCGATAGCAATGGGTACAACTCCATAAAGTCGTATTGGCAGATCGTTGGCTGTGTTAGCATGAGGTTGAAGCAGGGTTACATATACATAAATGTTTGGAGCCATACCGGAGGTAATGTTAAATTCGAAAGTATTTTCATCTTTAGTACAGGTTACCCAGAAATAATCTAAAATTTCGCTACCATTTTCCAGACTTATCAACGCCCTTGAGTTAACCGATCCCGGGAAGGATATTTTTGCCTTTTCGCCCGGTTCATATTTTTCTCTGTCTGTTGAAACACTCAAAATAGTAGCTCCTGCCGGATTTACTCTATCCTTACGGTTTATATACGATGGCCAATCCACATAAACAGGAATGCCCGTGCTGTGGCCGCCCTTTGTATCGATAACCTGAATAAAATAGCGACCCCAATCCGGATAGTCAATTTTAAATGATAGCCTGGCTTTTCCATTTTTGGTTGAAAACTTTTGCTGCATTATTACATTAGCATCTTCACCGCGTGTCCAACTGGCCAAATTATCATCACCCGAACTCCACCACCAGCGCCATGAGATTTTGTAAATTATTACATTTAGATCATTTACCGAAACAAGGTTTCCATCTTTGTTTACAGTTACAACCTCAATGAGATGTGTGGTATCAGTGGTAAGCATATTTTTATAATCCCCGCCTTCGGGAACATGAATACCTACAAATCTGTTAGTTGGTGCAAAAGGCACCGAAAATACATCGGTACTAAAATCGCCACCTTGCTCAAAAACACGGGTAGTAAATACAGCTCTCAGCATTCCAGGGGCATTAGAGTTTACGTACATGTTGATGGGAAAAGAGGCAAAACCATCGTTGTTTAAATGTTCATCGAAAATTGTGTAGTCAGCGGGATAGTAGTATTTGGTCGGGTCGGTAAAAGTGTATTCTTTAAAACCTTCAAATTTGTAATTCGATTTCAATAATTTGAGATTCACTTTGGCTTTTAGGTTTGAAGCATCAGCACCATGCAACCACTTTACCTTCAAATACCCATTTTGATCCGGCTCATCTTTTGCCAAAATCTTATTATTGAAGTCCAGATTAATTTTCAATCGGTTGGGTTTTACTGTTTCAATTTTTATTGATTTCTCAAAAGTGGCACCACCCACTCTTACCCGTGCCTTCCAGTTACCGGTAGGTGCTTCAGGATGAGTTACAGGACGGAAAGTATAAAAACCGTTCATGCCGGTTTTCTTAACTTCTTTCACTGAAAGTTGACCACGTGCGTTGAACAGTTCAAAAATTACCGGTTGATCTTTTGGTAACTTACCAGCCATATCATCCATTACAAATGTAAGAAACAACGTATCGCCGGGACGCCATACACCCCTCTCACCATAAACCATCCCTTTGATTCCATTATTGATTTTTTCGCCTGAAACATCAAAGTTACTTACCGAAAGCGATGAACCATCATCGAGCCTGAGCCAGGATTGCTGCCCATCCTTGCGGACTAATAAAATATACGGAACTTCATCCAGGGTAATCTCTGCCATACCATCCACTCCAGTATAAACGCTACTTAGTTTTTGCTGCTGGAAATTGTAAAATTCCACATCTGCCATCGAAACCGGTGCTGTGGTAAGCAGATCAGTTACCGCTACTGTAAACGTGCTATTGTCGGCTGATTTTGCTATTACCCCAAGGTTGGATGCAAGGATGTTTCGCTGGGGAAATTTCTCTGGGGTATAGTAAGAATCTGTGCATGGATTATCATGATCGCGCCAGTTGTAATTCTCGGGATAATCCCAATAATATTCCAGATTCCCGTCCCAAAACGATTTTTCTGATTCTGCCATCAGTTGCTGATCTTCAAAATTTTTCAGGTCATTATTTGTAGTAACTCCACAGTTATAAATGGCATATTCCTTTCTGAACGAAAACCTCACCCTGTACATGGCGTTGGGATCCTGACCAATCATTCCGGCAAGATCAACCGAAAACGCATTCCATTGTCTCAGGTCTGTATCCGGATTGTCGTCCAACTTCATCATTTTTCGGTAAACAGGTCTGCCAACACTCCGCAAATAATTCCCACCATGATAATTATTGTCCTGAAAAAACTGCATAATATTTTCAGTATAAACTTTGTACACCAATACATCCACAGCTTTCAGGCTCACCGATTTGAACGACAATATCAAGTTGCGCGAATCGGGCACAAGAACACCATTGCCAAGAATAACGACAGTGGGTTTCAAAGCTTCCATGGCCACAACATACGATTGCTTTTTATTAAGCACCTTTCCTGACCGGCTTTTTAATGATGCCTCCACCAGTACAGTTTGCTGGCCTTGTAGTCTTTGTTGTGGATAAATGGTTACAATAGCTCCTTTTCTGGTGAGTTTAAAATCCTCAAAACCTTCTATCCTGATTAGCCCGAATAAGTCTTGCGACGGATCAACCGGATCAGAGAAAATTAACCGGATATTTTGCTTGTCGGTATTTTGATCTACATTCACCTGTAACAAGGCAAACTCATTTATCGAAGGAATCCTGATATCCATACTACCTTTTTTGTTCAGCCCGATTGGATCACCACTCCACACCAGCAAAACAGTATAAGTATTTTCTCTTTCCGGAATGTTCCGGAGGGTGTAAATGAATTCCCGTAATCCGTCGGCAATTACCTTTACCTCAATGTTGCCATAGGAAGATGAAGCTGATAAAAGTTTTAATACATTTTCGGGGGTCATATTATCGGCAGTAACAATTTTGCCGGTATATTTTTTTAGGGGTTGCTCGTCCATTCCTACGTTTGAAAGCCTTCCGGGAAACACATTAAAATCTTGTTCGATAACCGAGAATTGAAAATTAAAAGTCTCCAATTCTTTTGGTACCTCAAAGAGCTCACTCAAATTTAATTTCGCAACATATTTTGTTCCTTGTTTTAGTGGTTGATCCGGTTTGAATTCCACTGTACGTTTATCGATAAGAAATGTCTTTCCTTTGGAGGCAGGCTTGAGTGATATCATTTTTTCGGGTAGTTCTGTTCCAGGTCTGAATTTTTGAATTTCAGAAACAAAAGTGATGAGGATTGCTGAATTGGACGATACAATCCCGCTGGTGTATCCATTTATGTATTTATCGTAGTTAGCCGGATTGCTTCTTGCCTCATCCGCACTGTTGTTCGTGCACGATGTTGCCAAAACTATCATCAGGGAAATCAAAAAACATTGATTATTTTTTTTCATTGCGATTTTAATTAGGTTATGTTTGTGTAGTTTGATGATAAAAAGAAATTGAAATCCAATCAAATATTTAAATATTGAGCACACTAAAGTATAGATTATTTCGCATCATAGTTATAAAGAAAGAAAATACCTTCCGGATATGTCAGATAATAAAATAATGCACTTTAATATCAGGGTTTATGGAATTGCCATAAACGAAGAAAATAGAATTTTACTTACGGATGAGTATCGCCTTGGGAGGCGTATGACCAAATTTCCGGGTGGCGGATTGGAATTTGGTGAGGGAACGCTCGACTGTTTAAAGCGGGAATGTATGGAGGAATTCGCACAGGAAATTGATATTCTCAAACATTTTTACACCACCGATTATTTTCAACCGACTCACCTCATAGAAGAACCACAACAACTCATAAGTATCTACTACATGATAAAGCTCAAAAACCCCGATATACTGGTTACTACAACCCGGAAATTTGATTTTGAAGATAAGGATGGCGCACAAACTTTTAGATGGGTTAATTTAAAAGACCTCAGAGAAGATGAATTAACCTTTCCGATTGACAGAAAAGTTATGGGTATGGTGAAGGAAGACAGAGAGTTGAAGATTTAAACAAAGGGCTTACACAAATCCATAAATTTATGACATTAGTTTGCGATAAGGCAAACATTATGAATTCTAAATTACAAGCTCTCCCACTATTTTTCATATCATTGCAATAATTTTTTTAAATGAATTTTATTATAAATCGGAATTGACAATTTTGTAAAAAGATTGTTTAATCGTTTGATTTAATTTAAAGCACCAATAAATCCCATAGGGGAATGAATCAGGATCAAAAAATACTATCGAAAGATGCAACTACCCAAGTTGCTGATGATGCAATTGTAGAAGTTGATAAACTGGAAGTTTTCGGAGCACGTGTTCACAACCTTCAAAATATTGACGTTAAGTTACCACGCAACAAACTTGTGGTAATAACAGGGCTTAGTGGGAGCGGGAAATCGTCGTTGGCATTCGATACGATTTATGCCGAAGGACAACGCCGTTACATGGAAACTTTCTCAGCTTATTCGCGGCAATTCATCGGCAACATGGAACGCCCGGATGTGGATAAGATCGATGGCCTCAGTCCGGTTATCTCTATTGAGCAAAAAACTGTAAATAAAAACCCACGTTCAACAGTTGGCACCATCACCGAAGTTTACGATTTCCTGCGATTGTTGTACGCCCGTGTTGGTGAAGCCTACTCCTGGGAATCGGGCGAAAAAATGGTGCGCTACACCGAAAATCAAATCATTGGTCTGATTGCCGAAAAATATGAAGGCAAAGCTATTAATATATTGTCGCCTGTGGTTAGAGCCCGGAAGGGTCATTATCGTGAAATGTTTGAACAGATTAGAAAACAAGGTTATCTGAAAGTAAGGGTAGATAGTGAAATCAGGGATTTGACTTTTGGAATGAAGGTTGACCGCTACAAAACCCACGATATCGAAATTATTGTTGACAGGCTAAGGGTTGACTCCGAAAACCCGGAACGACTCACCAAATCGGTGCAAACAGCTTTAAAGGTTGGTAAAGGTGTTTTAATGATTAATGATCCTGCTATGGATGAGGTAAGGCATTACAGCAAGTTGCTGATGTGCCCTACCACAGGTATTTCGTACGATGAGCCGGAGCCCAACACATTTTCATTCAACTCGCCTTATGGAGCCTGCAATAATTGTAATGGCCTGGGAGAGGTATCAGAAATCGACCTCTCAAAAGTGATACCCGATGATAAGAAAAGCATCCGTACGGGTGGGCTTACTCCCTTGGGAGTACATAAAAATAATTGGGTATTTAAGCAGATCGAGGCCATTGGCAAAAAGTACAATTTTACTTTAGACACACGCATCAGGAATATTTCAAAGGAGGGCATGGCTACGATTCTTTATGGCTCAAACGAAGTAATACATATAAAGAACGATTACCTCGGCGTTACATCATCTTACGCTCTCAACTTTGAAGGCATTATCAATTTTATTCAAAATCAGAATGATGAAAGTGCATCAAGATCCATTAAAAAATGGGTAGGTGGATTTATGAATAATATCTCCTGCCCCGAATGTAAAGGGTCAAGATTGAAGAAAGAATCATTACATTTTAAAATTCTTGATAAAAATATTGCTGAACTGTCCGGCATGGATTTGATAGAACTTAGGGAATGGATAAATCAGATTCCTGAAAAGCTAAATGAACGACAGCTAAAAATTGCCCGTGAAATTGTTCGCGAAATCAGTACCAGGATTAGCTTCTTGCTGGAGGTGGGTCTCGACTATATAACCCTCAACCGGCCTTCGCGAAGTTTATCAGGGGGAGAATCGCAGCGCATCAGGCTTGCCACACAAATTGGATCGCAGCTCACAGGTGTACTTTATATTTTGGATGAGCCCAGCATTGGGTTACATCAACGCGATAATCAGCGTTTGATTCAGGCATTGAAAGAATTGAGGGATGTCGGAAATTCTGTTATTGTGGTGGAACACGACAAAGAGATGATTGTTTCGTGTGATTATATTATTGATATTGGGCCTGGTGCGGGACGAAAGGGTGGTAAAATTGTAGGCCAGGGTGCGCCAGGTGATATGATGGGATGCAAGACGATTACCTGCCAGTATTTGAGCGGCGAAAAAGAAATTTCTGTTCCCGAAATCAGACGACCCGGAAATGGGAAAAATATTGAGCTGAAGGGAGCAAATGGAAATAATCTGAAGGATGTTAATATTAAAATCCCATTGGGTAAACTGGTTTGCATAACCGGTGTATCGGGGAGCGGAAAGTCATCATTAATCAACGAAACCCTATACCCCATTCTTAGTACACATTTTTACAGATCAGAGAAAAAAGCACTACCATACAAATCTATCAAGGGTCTTGAAAATATTGATAAAGTTATCGAAATTGATCAGTCGCCCATTGGCAGAACTCCCCGGTCGAACCCGGCTACTTATACAAAGGTTTTTGATGAGATCAGGAAATTGTTTGGCTCACTGCCCGAATCGCAGATAAGGGGTTATAAGCCGGGGCGTTTTTCGTTTAATGTAAAAGGTGGTCGCTGCGAAACGTGCAAAGGTGCCGGCGTAAAAGTGATCGAAATGAACTTTCTTCCCGATGTTCATGTACCCTGCGAAGATTGCTATAGTCTGCGATACAATCGCGAAACTCTCGAGGTTCGGTTCAAAGGAAAATCCATCAACGATGTACTAACCATGACCATCAATCAGGCGGTGGAGTTTTTCGAAAACATTCCCTCAATCATTCAAAAAATCAGAACGCTGAAAGATGTCGGGCTGGGGTATATTACCCTCGGACAACAATCCACCACTCTTTCGGGCGGAGAGGCGCAACGGGTAAAGCTTGCTGCCGAACTTTCGAAACGTGATACCGGCAATACGCTATACATACTGGATGAACCTACAACCGGACTTCACTTTGAAGACGTAAAAGTGTTGTTAGAGGTATTGAATAAGTTGGTTGATAAAGGAAACTCCGTTCTTATCATCGAACATAATATGGATGTAATAAAAGTTGCCGATTATATTGTGGACATTGGGCCGGAAGGTGGTATTCGTGGTGGAAAGATTATTAATACAGGAACACCCGAAGAAATCGTGAAAAATAAAAAAGGCTTTACTGCCGAATTTTTAAAACATGAACTCAACGGATCAGTTGGTTAATTAATGCTTTTTTCTGTACCATTTTTTGGGTTTTGGTATTTCATTGCAAACTATTTCAATTCCCCTGTTGTGCAAAACATTCTCAATTAAGTTTTTAGGACAATCGAACAAGATTGCCAAATCCTCCAATGGAACTCCTTTTAAATAGTTGTTTTGAATTTTCTCTTTGTCAATTTCCAATAAACTTTGTTGTGTACTCAATTGATGTTTTGGCACTAATTTAAGATAATGTTGGAGTACTTCAATTATATCGGATAACACCGAAGGATTAATTTGTTTATTGATTCTTCAAACAATAAGAAATTCCTTCCCAAAATACCTGAAAA
>JAOZRY010000025.1:12654-15755 GCA_029939965.1 Bacteroidales bacterium
ATTTGTTTATTGATTCTTCAAACAATAAGAAATTCCTTCCCAAAATACCTGAAAACTTTTCGACCGATTATTTAAAGGCTCCATATATTTTGAAATCTCATTGGCACATTCCAATTTTCTCAGTCCGGTTTTAAAATAACCTGCGGCTTTAAGTATTCTCTCAAGTGCTTCCCATGTTCCTCCTTTAATTAAATCGGGAACACGATAATTGGCTTTTCTTTCAAAATTATCCGAAACCCGTGGGTAGGCTTTTCTCACTGCATTTGCATCACCAAAAAACCACGATTCCATTTCTTCTACTATAATACGTATAAGTACTGAAAATTTTTCATCAGAACCCGAATTACTTTTAGTTCTCAAATTTGCTTTTAGTGCTATTTGCTCCAGGTTTGCCTTTAATTCATGACAATCTTGAGAATCTCTGTCAATTAAAATCAATAAAATATAGTTTTCAGGTATCCACTTTGAGTACGCTTTCAATCTTCCGGGGAGTTTTTTTAGCATGTCATGCTTCCCCTGATATGTAATAATATTGTAAGTATGTTCTCCTGTAATTAGTTTTGGTAAAATATTATGCAAAACTTTTTCTGCAGAAAACTCTTCAACAAGTATCTCAAAATGCATAACTATTTTTTTCGTGTTTTAAACCTATATCCTCCTGAATTTACCAATGGGTCGCCAACCTCAAAATGTCCTTCAACCCATAAATTCCCCAACAATGCACCCTCTTCAACAAATTCTTTAATGCCCGGCATATCAGATGAACATTTGGCCTGGGTATAACCTTTTTCATTCCTGAACAAAATCCATAATTCTTCAGGTCTCAATCCATTTACAAAAAAAGGGCTATGGGTTGTAACCATTAATTGTGATAATTCGGATGCTGCCCTGCACTCCTCAGCAAGATCAGGTAACAGCCTCGGATGCAACTGATTTTCCGGCTCTTCGATACCAATTAATTGAGGCGGATCGGGATCGTATAGTACGGTTAGGTATGCCAGCAATTTTAGTGTACCATCAGAAGTAAATTTAGATAGGATTGGTTTTTCAAAAGGGGCATCCTTTATTTGAAGTAACAACCTACCATCCTGCATAATATCTGCTTCAACTTTTTGGAGGCGCGGAACTCTTTGGGCTAATTTTGACAAAATTTCATCAAGTCTTTCAGGATGCTGTTCTTTTAAATACTGAATTACATTGGGTAAATTATCACCTGTGGCAGACAATCTTTCCTGTGCCCCGGCTTCAGGAACACCTCTTGCCTGATCGGCAGTGAGGTATGAAAGATACCAACCCGAAATAAATCGTCTCATGGCAATAACACGTGGGTTTCTCGAAAGCTGCCCCAAAGTATTCACAGCAAGCATTTCGGGGCTGTCTAAAGACTCATCCATCTTTTCATCAGATATATCCGGGGCATCACCGGTTATAACTTTCCCTTTCCCCTTTTCAAATTCCAAAAAAGCAAAAGGACGGCCTGCACTACCTCGTTTCCATGATAATTTTTCCAGGGCAACGAAAGGCCCTTTCGTACCCTCATCAATTTTCAATTCGTAAGTAATGATTGGTGAATTTGGTTTTTCACGATATTTAATCTCAAATTCGATTGGTCCCGAACAACCTTTTGTTCTAAGTTCTTTAAACCTTCCACGTTTATCCCAAGCTTTGCGTAGCCCAACTGAAAAACATTCGCTTAAAAAGGCAAACACATCAAACACAGTTGATTTACCACTTCCATTTGAGCCAAGAAATACAGTTAAAGGTGTAATACTTTTGAGTTCCAGGTTTTGTAGGGCACGGTAGTTTTTTACTCTCAAATACTCTATTCCAGGTACTTCTTTTAATATTGGTCTTATTTTCTTCATTTACAATAAATTCAATTTTATTAAAAACCCATTATTTTCATACTACAAAGTTAACTTTTTTTGCACGATTTTATATACTGCTATTGGAGCAAAATATTACCTTGATAATATGATTCAATAAACCGTTTCATGTTTTTCTTACAAAAAAATATTTTATTATTAACACCATTGGTTTTTGGACATATTTATCCTAAACACCATTGGTTTTAAGACCACTTACTACAATTATACTATTGGATTTTGGACTAAACAAACAACAAATCCTAAGTTTGGTATTGAGAATTTCACAGGGTTTACATGGGCAGCCCACCTTTGCATTTTCCGGGAAAACATCAATTTGCCCTTCTTTACAAGGGTAGCCCAATCATATTCGCGACAAATAATATTTTGCAAAATAAAGTAAGGCCTAACCATTGAGTTAGGAAATCAACTGACAGCCTTATCCAATCGCTACCCTTAAAAAATCTTTTACCCTTTGGCGAAGCATTGATAGAGACTGGGTTCTGCTTTAATATTCTCCGGTGTAAAAGTCAGGAACTATTCTGAAACATGAATTTTATAACGAACTCAAAACAGGACATTTTGGATGATAAAAAATAAAAATGAAATTTATTTTAGAAAAAGCTTTGTCATAAAAAAAAAGGATTCTATTTTTGCCGCCCGTTAGTGTAACGCGAAAGTAGCTCAGCTGGTAGAGCACGACCTTGCCAAGGTCGGGGTCGCGGGTTCGAATCCCGTCTTTCGCTCAAAAAAAAATCCCGATCCGAGAGTTATCAGATCGGGGTTTTTAAGTAGAAATAGTTCTGATAAATATTTGCCCGGATGGTGGAATTGGTAGACACGTTGGACTTAAAATCCAATGACCATCGCGGTCGTGCGGGTTCAAGTCCCGCTCCGGGTACAGGTTAAAAGCCGATCTTTATTGATCGGCTTTTTTTGTTTTACAGGCACAATGCACCAAATCATACTCCCTTCGGCTCTTAATTCGCAAAACCAACCAACATGTTATTTAATTTTTTTTGGCTCGTCCGGGTTAGGATTTTAATGTTGTTAAAGTCCTCAGTTTGAACAAGCGGCAGAGACACGAAATATACAATTCGTTGATTTGTGTAGTGATTTTATTTTAACGTTTCCATGTCCTTCGGACGATGGAAAGTTTTGTTCCCGACTTTCCAACGTCTGTCAGGAATTGAAAAATCTGGTGTTTGAATTAATGGATAAACAATAGCCCAACGG
>JAOZRY010000370.1 GCA_029939965.1 Bacteroidales bacterium
GATTTATGATTTATGATTTATGATTTACGATTTACGATTTACGATTTTAATAACACTCGAAATCAAAACTACAATCCTCAGTAACTTTAATTAAATAAGCACTTCCGGGACTGAGCTGTGATAATGAAAAGATTTCATTACCCGGCCAGTAAACTTGGGTTCCGGCAATGGATTTAATAATTTCGAGTTTTCCACCCAATGCCTGATCGATAACAGAAACCTGCACATAGCATGGAACAGAAACAGGAATAATATTCCAACCTGCTGATAGAAAAATGCTGGTATTATTATCGGGAACACCTTCTATATCCAAAATAAATTCGGCAGAAGACTTTATAGTCAGAGCAGCTTTTTTATCCCAAAAATTCAACTCTTCAATTCCTCCCTGCGGGTAATAAATCCGGACACCATCACTAATAAAGATTACATCAGCAAGGTTTGACCCGAATACATTTTCGAGGGGTTTCCATTTCGGAACAAGAAATGAAGATATTCCACTCCATCCCTCTTTAATCATTACCTGATGGACTTGCAAGTAATAAGCATCGAGTTTTGTAAGTGCGGATATACCACCTGTTACAAATACACCGTCATCATTGTTCCACGAATCATCAAAATCCACATCAGCATAATAGGCGGTTTCGGATTGATTACTGTAAATTTTAAAAATTATCGGGTCGCCTTCAGCAAAACCTTCCTTTTCTACGGTGGTAACATCATCCCCAAAAGCAATAATCGCCATGTTTTCGGTAGCACTCCACAGTGTATTTCCGGCACATTTTTCAATACCCTGATCCAAATAAAAAACACCTGCATAATCGCCCGGTAATAACGGCGTACCATTAATTAAAGGATTAACCAACAATGGCACAACAATAATATGAGAAGATGATGTTGGAATAAAATCCCAGGAAGAAGGCAGGACTTCGCTTTCAATATCAACAATTAAATCCACGATTACGGGCAAATGATCCGACATCCCATACATGGCATTAATAATTGCTGCCGGCGCACTGGTATTGGGAGGATTGATAAGTGAACCATCAAGTCGTTGCCCATCCTGCCCGGGAGTGTGGTAACTACCATCAACATATCGCACCGGATTTTCCTGTGAAGACAAAGCCTGATTTATTAAAATAAAATCGAACCTGTCGTCCATACCTCCTCCAGCTGCACAACCGTTGGATGTAGAGTGTGTGGATTGAGTATGTACATTGGTAAAATTACTATTGGTGTGCCAGCTACCTTCCATTCCGGTGGGATCCGAAAAGTTAAAATTTGTTAGTATTCCATTGGTTAAATTTTGCCAGGATTGTTCCGAGCTACTCCTTATGTTAAAATCGCCTGTTACGAGGCAGGCATCAGAAATATTGTTCACCTCCACGTAATCTCTTATTGCCTGGGTCATTTCGGCACGTGTGTTTTTATTGTCACCCGAAGTACCGGATTTTAAATGTGTTACAATCAGGTAAAAAAAGGCAGTATCTACATTGCTCGTGGGTTGTTGCTTGTGATAAAGCTTGTAAACATTAATATCTCGCAAGTAATGTTCGATAACGTCCTGATCGTCCAACACCAATTTATCGGCATTATAATACAGCATATTTATAATATTTGATCCGGCAAAGTTTGTAGCCGCTGATCTCTCAAAATAATTTCGCCCCGAAGTATTTAAAACATCGGTAAGTATTTGGTTGTGCCAGGTAGCTGATGTCCCTATTTCGTTCACCGCCAAAACATCAGGCAAATAGAAATCAACAATTGTTTTGAGCCACTCTGTTTTGTCGTCAGGGTCATTATTACCAAATGTACAGTAATCAGTAAAATTGCCAAAATTTAACAAATTGTATTGCATCACTTTCAGAGTATCCTGCCCGTTACAAACCAAAATTGTCAGGAGGAGGGTTACAGTTAGAAATTTCTTCATCATATTTTTAAAATTAATAAGGAACGAATGTAGTAGAAATAATTCTTTATTACACAAAAAATAAATTGACCATTGCGCAAAGTGATTTTTATTTATTTTTGGCTTTATCCAATTTAAGGCAATGAATCTAAATTTTATAAACCGGCTTTGTTTCACTTTCTGTTTGTTTTTGTGCATTAGTTTATTCACAGGTAGTGCTGTTTCACAAAATATTCCAACTACTGATTCCGACACGGTTTTTATAAAAAAAGACACGAGACTAATAATTTCCGACAGCCTGTATGTATTTAATTCTGATACCACTATCATTTTTCCTGACAGCATAATCCGGCAAAATCCAGAGTTAAAAACCTACATCCTTTATCTGGAATTGGAAAAAAAATCTCAAAAGAGTTTTGTTACCCGCGAACTATACAAAGCAGCTTTTACTTCACATCACGACATCCTGACAAATGATACGATTGATTTGCAAAAATCAGAAAAACGTTTTACCCCCTGGAATGGAAAGGTGATCCGAAAAATTTATTATAAAGTACTTCAGGCCATAGGAAGTAATGTTACGGATACTTCATCTCATCACAACACAAAGTTTTTCGATTGGCTGAATAATTCTTACCCTTCCACCCGAACATTTGTTATAAAAAACAATCTGCTTTTCCACCAAGGTGATCGTATCGTCCCCATGGAACTCTCTAACAGCGAAAGGATTTTGCGTGAACAAAGATCTATTAAAGATGCCCGAATATCTATTTCGGAATTGCAACACACCTCCGATTCAGTAGATTTGATTGTTGTAGTTAAGGATGTGTATCCCTTTGGTGTTGCATTTAAAAACACCGGGTTAGATAAATATGAAATAAACTTTTTTACGGTAAACTTTAAAGGATGGGGACATTATTTTAACAATGCTATCACCATCACACCAACAGAATCTACATTTTTAATATACAGCAAATTTGAATACATTGCTCCTAATATCGCAGGTTCTTTTATCGATATTGCGGCAAATTACGAAAGTAGCGAACACTCAAACCTGAAACGAATAAAGGCTATCAGGAATTATTTACCACTAAAATCGAGCATGGGTGGAATTGCCAAAATTGAAAGAAACAGATACCACCTCGGAATAGCTTATGATTATCCGCCTCAGGTTGCATTTGACAGCTCAGAACTTATTCCGGTAGGATTTCTTGAAAAAGAGGCCGTGGTTGGATATTCAATAATTACAACTAACCAACTAAATAATCCCTCAACTTATGTTGTGATTGCCGGAAGTTATCTCGGTAAAAACTTCTTTGATCGACCCACCACCAGCATTGATACAAATATACGCTATCAAAACCGAACAGATTTTCTGGCCTCATTTAGTTTTTTGCGCAACAATTATTACCAAACCAGATATATAAATAGCTTTGGCATTACCGAAGATGTGCCTTATGGCTTAAATTTAACCCTGACAGGGGGCTATGAGTTAGGCGAATTATTTAACCGACCCTATGGAGGAGCGTCATTTTCGGCAGGAAATTTTATTACGAATATTGGATACTTTTATATGAATTGTCAAGCCGGTTCATTTTTGATGGATAATGAATTGAAGCAGGGGCTTTTCAGTTTTGAAACAATGTATTTTACCAATCTTTTTAAGATAAAGGAGAGGTATAAATCAAGAATAAGTTTCTGGTCATATTATGCAGTTGGCCTCAATCGCTACAATAACGAAAAAATGTTTGTCCTTAATCTGTACCGTAGTCAGAGATACGATCTTTACAAATTCGAAGGAAATCAGCAGCTCAATCTGAGCACAGGCATTACAACTTTTACCCCATGGTATTTGTATGGTTTTCAGTTTGCTTATGAGCTATTTTTTGAAACAACCCTTGTTGGCCAATCCAACAAATCAGTATTTAAAAACAGATTGTATTCCGGCATTGGCTTAGGCATGAAGATTAAAAATGAAAGTCTTGTTTTCGAAACCATCGACATAAGATTTGTTTACTTTCCGGTAGTGGAATTTGGCGAAAGTCATTTTGGTTTTTGGATATCAATTAAACCTACAAATGTTTTTAACGACTTTGAAGCCGAAAAGCCTAAAATCATTCCCTACGAATTGTATTATAATTTTTAAATTCCGAACTCCTTACTTACCGTAAACTATATTGTCGCAATGCCAGCATCTTTTATTGCATATTGTGTAGCCCCGTGCTTTAGCGCGGGGTTAAATAATATTTACCCCTGCCTCCTCCTCTCTTCCGCCAATCGCATAGCGATTGGCGGAAGAGAGGAGGAAATACCTTGTTTTTTTAAATCCCCGCTCTAAAGAACGGGGCAATTGAACCCTGTTTCATATTTACGAATTAT
>JAOZRY010001086.1 GCA_029939965.1 Bacteroidales bacterium
GATACCGGAAAAGCCTCAATTGCAGTATAAGAGATTATATGATTTACCGAATGTAAAAGTGTAAGTAGCGCATTTAATCCGGTTCCAAATCCAATTTCAAGAATGTTAATATTTGAGTTTTTACCGGAAACATAATTTAGTCCGGCACGAATAAAAACATGCTCCGATTCCTGTATTGCTCCAAAAGTTGAATGGTAATGCTCATTTAGCTCTGGAATAAAAAGAGTAGGTGAGCCATCGCCGGTAATGTGTATTTTTGTTGTCATCATTTATTAAATAGCGAGATAAAAACCAGACATATTTAACGTATTAAGTTTTAAAAAAAAATTCTTTCTATTTTTATTGCGTAAAGATAATAACTAAAACATGCTTGAAAATTTAAACCTCGAAGCCGTTCTATTTTTGGATATTGAAACTGTGCCCCAACATCCTGAATATGATAACTTATCCGAAAAAACCAAAACCTTGTGGGACAAAAAAGCAAGCCGTTTATCCAAAAGCGAAGATGATTCTCCTGAATCTTTATATGCAAGAGCCGGGATTTATGCTGAGTTTGGGAAAATAATTTGCATTTCAACCGGATTTATTCACGATAAAACATTCAGGGTAAAATCGTTTTATAGTGATGATGAAAAGGAACTTCTGATAGATTTTGCAGGCTTACTAAACAACCATTTCAACCTGAACCAACATTTGCTATGTGGTCATAATGGCAAAGAGTTCGACTTTCCGTACATTGCCCGCAGGATGCTGCTAAATGGGATAGCACTCCCACGAATCCTAAATCTACACGGTAAAAAACCCTGGGAAATCCAACACTTAGACACCATGGAACTATGGCGTTTTGGCGACTACAAAAATTACACTTCGCTTGAATTACTCACCACAATCTTTGGAATACCCAGCCCAAAAGACGACATTGACGGAAGTATGGTGGGAAAAGTTTACTGGAAAAATCACGATCTTGAACGAATTGTGGAGTATTGCCAGAAAGATACACTTGCGGTAGCACAACTTTTACTCAAATACATGGGACGCCCGATAATTGAAGAAGAAAATATTATAATCGCCTAACCCGGACGAGTTAGAAAAAAGATAGAATGATGTAAAAATTAGATTCCGATTTTTGAGTTAGTTTTTTTTTGGGCGGCTGCGGGCTTTCCGTTTGTAGTTGCCTTGTGCCCGCTGTATTTTTGTAAGCCGTACGT
>JAOZRY010001087.1 GCA_029939965.1 Bacteroidales bacterium
ACCCGGAATTTAAAAATACAAATTTCAGCAGGGTTATTTCACCGGTGGTTGGTGGGGCACCAGCAACCGAATCTCTGCTGACAACCTGCTTTGATGCAGGACTGAAACTTTGTCAGGGATATGGTATGACTGAAACTGGTCCTACAGTCTTAGCACTGGATATTGAAGATGCCCAGCGAAAAATTGGCGCAGCTGGAAAACCAGTCATGCACGTTGATTTAAAGGTGATAAAACCTGATGGTGAATTAGCCAAGGCAGAGGAAGTAGGAGAAATCTGGGTAAAAGGGCCTACAATTATTCCTCGGTATTGGAAACGTCCGGATGCCAATAAAACTGACTTCACTGATGGCTGGCTCCATACAGGTGATGCTGCCTATTGCGACAAAGAGGGCGACTATTTTATTGTTGACCGATGGAAAGACATGTATATCTCAGGCGGTGAAAATGTTTATCCTGCTGAAGTAGAAAATATTATCAGCAAGCTGTCGCAAGTCATGATGGTTTCAGTGATTGGTGTTCCAGATGAAAAATGGGGAGAAACAGGAGCTGCCTTTATTGTGCTGAAACAAGATCAGATTTTAACTTCAGATCAAGTCATATCACATTGTCTTGAAAATCTTGCAAAATATAAGAGTCCCAAATCTGTCTTTTTTGTTTCAGAACTTCCACAAAATGCAGCAGGGAAAATTCTAAAAACAGAATTGAGAAAACCACAGTGGCAGGAAATACATTCATGAGTTGAAAACGATATATTTCCAGATTAAATTATGGGATGGGGTTTCATAAGGGCCCAATGTGTTGCCTTTCAATAGATTAAGCATTTTAACATTTTAACTTTGATGAGAAATGTCATTTTCATGGGGAAATCTATTGAACAATAGTCAACACTTCTTCGTTTGATTTGTCGACTTTTTCAGCTATAACAAATCTCATTTAATATCGAAATGTACATATCCCTATACCTGAATGCATGCCTTGCTTGCATTCCACACTATAAGATTTGGCTCAGCAAATAAAAAATTCTGATATTATGAATCAATATCCTTGAATAAGCGCATTTATAAGTCGTTTCCAATATTCTTTATCAATTAAAAATTGTTTATATATAACCAAAATTTAACTGCCGGTCCGGGGGAGACCCGGGGCCTCAAAAAAATGAAGAGAATAAACCCAGAAACATTTTTTTCTTTGGGTTTTGAAACGAGAAA
>JAOZRY010000371.1 GCA_029939965.1 Bacteroidales bacterium
CCTTATCGCATTGTCTCATTTCATCATTATAAACAAACTAAAAAAGTAGTAGAACCAATAATAAATTTATATGGAGGGTTGTAATTGAGTAAACAGGTGTGTTTGTTGATGTTTAAACAATTTAAAAATTGTAAGCTGCCTTTTTTAGTGCTTTTACATTGTGGATGGGAAAACGTGGGCTTAGTTTGTTAGCGATAAAGGTGTATATTTTCACCCTTATTTAGTTGGCGATTTTTGTGTCCATACGGTCGAAAGAGTGGCCACCCGGCACATCCTGAAAAATTTCATATTCAAACGTTTTGTTTTCAGCTTTTAATGATTTGTGAATTAAATACAAAAATAATAATAGTTAAAAATGAAATAAACAGGTTTCTCATAGTAATTTTGGATATTAAATAATTAAGAGCCAAAAGTAGGGATTGCAATAATAATATTTGTAATTTCTTTTTATGATCTTTCTATCTTTGCATTTATCAAACACAAATATGGAAAGTAAACAATTAGATATCCGGAGTTTATCACCTCATTTATTTCTGCACTTTCAAAAATGATTAAAACAATAAAAATATTGCATGAATGGGGATTGGGGAATGGCAAACGGCCATTGGTGATTGCCGGTCCGTGTAGTGCCGAAACTTCCACCCGGATGATGACAACTGCAAATGAATTGGTTTCAGCAGGAATTAGCATTTTCCGTGCAGGATTATGGAAGCCGCGTACTCGTCCCGGATTATTTGAGGGTGTGGGGTCGAAAGGACTCAAATGGATGCAAAAAGTGAAAAGCGAAACCGGGATGAAAGTATGCACGGAGGTAGCAAACATAAAACATCTGGAGGCTGCTCTTGATGCCGGAATCGACATATTGTGGATAGGTGCCCGAACTACTGCTAATCCTTTTGCAGTACAGGAAATTGTGGATGCACTGAAAGGTGTTGACATTCCTGTTTTTATCAAAAACCCAATTAATCCTGATGCTGATCTTTGGACAGGTGCTATTGAGCGTTTTCAGGGAAACGGAATGTGTAAAATTGGTGCGGTACACCGCGGTTTTTCTGCATACGAAAACAGCATGTACCGAAACCCTCCCATGTGGCAGGTTCCCATTGAGCTCAAACGCAGGATGCCGGAGTTACCTTTGCTTTGCGACCCAAGCCATATTGCCGGTAATCGCGAATTGCTGTCGGGCATATCCCAGAAAGCCATGGATCTCAACTTTGATGGTTTAATGATCGAGTCGCATCACAATCCTGATGAAGCCTGGAGCGATAAACAACAGCAAATTGTACCGGTCGATCTTTATTATCTTCTTCAAAATCTTGTTATCAGGCAGGTAAACCTTGCCGGTGATCATGGCAATACTCTCGAAGAATTGCGCAGCGAGATTAGCTTTTTGGATGATGAATTATTAGACATTCTGCAAAAGCGGATGGAGGTGGTAAAATCTATTGGGCATTTCAAGAAGCAAAATAATATGACCATCCTACAACCAAAACGCTGGGAGGAAGTAATCGACACGGGTGTAAAAAATGGTGAGGATCGGGAATTAAGTCATCGTTTTATCAATAATCTTTTCAAAGCCATCCACGACGAATCCATCAGTAAACAAACCAACATAATGAATGCTGAGGAACAGGATAATAAATTGAATATGGAATAACGAACAATCCGACAACGAATAACCGTTAGAACAATCTCATCAATGAGTTAACGGTATCCTCCTTACAAGCTCTTTAGCGCATCCCGCAACTGATCCATTGCCTGTTTTACAGTAGCTTTTGGGCAGGCTACGTTTATGCGCATAAAACCTTCGCCGCCAGTACCAAAAGTGCGCCCATCATTAAAACCAAGTCGCGCTTTTTTTATAAAGAAATCTTTCAATTCATCTCCATTCATGGCCATATCACGGCAATCGAGCCAGATCATATAAGTAGATTCGGGTTTAATAACCTTTATTTGTGGTATATGTTTTTTACAAAAATCCTCTACAAATTCAATGTTTTTCCATACATAATCCAATAACTTATCCAACCACTCTTCACCATTTGCATAAGCCGATTGTAGCGCAATAGCCCCAAAAATATTTCCCATATTTATGTGCAGCTTATCGTTGAGTGTTTCGTTGTATTTTTCAAGATAATTTTTGTTGGGTATAATGAGATACGATGTTGCCAGGCCAGCAAGGTTAAAGGTTTTGGATGGTGCATTGCAGGTGATTGTTTGGTTGGCAATATCGTTGCCGAGCATAGCAAGCGGAATGTGTTTTTGTTCCGGAAAAATGAGATCTGAATGAATTTCATCCGAAACCATAATTACATCATTTTCAATACAAATTTCGGCCATTTTTGTTAGCTCCTGTTTTGTCCACACACTTCCACCAGGATTGTGCGGATGGCTAATGATCATCATTTTGGCATCTTTGGCTTTTGTTATCAAATCATCAAAATCCATGTTGAGCCTGCCGTTTTCAAGTTTAAGTGGGTTCTCAATTATTATACGATCATTTTTTTCGATAGCACTAAAAAACGGGAAATATACCGGTGGTTGCACAATTATTTTATCGCCGGGTAGTGTGAGCGATAACACCAGCATATTTACTGCCGGCACTACTCCCGGGCTAAAACTCACCCAATTTTTATTAACACTCCAGTTATGTCGTTTTTTCATCCAGTCGATGATGGCCCGGTTAAAATCTTTTCCGCGAAATGTGTAGCCCAGAATTTCGTGTTGCAATCGGTCTTTGATAGCATTAATAATAAAATCGGGAGTACGGAAATCCATATCTGCTACCCACATGGGGATAACATCTTCGGTTCCAAAAAATAATTTCCGAATATCGTATTTTACACAATCAGTATTTTCTCGTGCGATAATTTCATCGAAGTTGTATGATTTCATATAAGGATAAAGTTTGTGGTTTTAAATGAAGATAGAAAGTAAAGTTGAGGTTTGGATTTTTCTTTGATGAAACAATCGTCTTTTATATCCATTTACTTTTTCTGCTAAATAATAATGAAGCCCAAATTACAAAGTCGATGAGGATGAGAAGAATCTCAAACACGGGCGATAGCAGCAGTAAATTTTTTTCGGAAAGCTTTTTTTGCACAAGGCCAAAAATCACCATCTGACTAATAAAACGTAAGGCAAACAGTGAAAGTAAAATTAGCAACGGAACCTTCATTATCAACAAAAAAACCAGTAAACCATAAAAAGCAAAGGAGGTAAACGAAAACCCGCGAATCAGAAGTCTGTCGCGCCATTTAAAAAATCGTCTGATCTTGAGGCGGGTTCGTTCGGTGGCAAACCATTTAGAAAGTGATATTTTACGCACATGCAAAACACGCGATTCAGGAGTAATTTTAATGGCAACATTCGATTTATTTGATGCTCTGTTTACGAAAAGTTCATCGTCGCCGGCATTTATTACATAGTGCGAGCTGAATCCTTTATGATTGTAAAACAGGTTTCTGGAGTAGGATAGATTTTTTCCGATTCCCTTAAATGGCAAACCACTCAATGCCATCGACAAATAAAACAGTGCATCGTAAAATGCTGTAAAGCGCAGCCATTTATTTATACCGGTTTTGGTGGCAAAGGTGGTGTAGCCCATAACAATCTCTTTTCCGGGTGTATAGGCCGAAACCATTTCACGAATCCATGTTGAGGTTTCGGGTTTGCAGGTATGATCAGTTAATAGAATAAGATCGTTAGATGCAGATTTGATCCCAAGCGAAAGTGGAAATTTCCGCCCGGAGAACCAATTGAGTTTTTGCATTAGTTCAACAATGTGCAAATTATCATTATGCCTCGAAAAATCCTTTAAAAGCTCTTTTGAGCCATCATCTGAATTATCGATCACTACCACCACTTCAAAGTTTGGGTAGTCCTGCGATAACCAGGACTGGAGATTTGATTTGAGATCGGTGTATTGATTGTTAGCAGTAATTACAACCGAAACAGGCAGATGCTCTTCATTTCTGGTTTTTTCTTTGTTAAAAAACAATCTCGAAAAGAACATCCAGAAGTAAACTACCTGAATAATTGTGATGATTACAAAAGCGATCAATAGCCAAAAAACCAATGGATTAACCAGTATTTGTTCTAAAATTGTTGTTTGTGTCATTGTGTGGCAAAAATATAATTACAGTTAATATTTTCGGTTGTTGGTTAATAAGTTTTGTGCAGATAATTATAATTCGTTACAATCTCTTATTATCCATATCTTTAACTTTGCTACAGATTAATTTATGGATTATTCAGACAAGGTTCTTGAAATTATTTTTT
>JAOZRY010000372.1 GCA_029939965.1 Bacteroidales bacterium
ATTCATATACCGATCCGAACACAGGTTGCACAGGCACTTGTACTTTTACAATAACTGTTGTTGCAGCACCTGTAGTAACCTGCCCGGCAAATATGACAGTTTGTGATAATGATCCTAACATAGCTCTTGCTGGTGGAACTCCTGCCGGTGGCTTGTATGCTGGCCCGGGAGTTGTCGGAGGTATATTTAATCCTGCGAACGCAGCTATTGGTCCAAACGCAATTACATATTCATATACCGATCCTAACACAGGTTGCACAGGCACTTGTACTTTTACAATAACTGTTGTTGCAGCACCAGTAGTAATCTGCCCGGCAAATATTACTGTTTGTGATAATGCCCCTGCTTTTGCACTTGCAGGAGCAACACCTGCCGGAGGAGTATATTCAGATGTTTTTGGAAATCCAATTGTAAATTGCAATCCGGCTGTCTGGGGCGCGGGAGCACCGGTTATTATATTTTACGATTACACCGACCCAATCACCGGTTGTTCAAATTGGTGTTCTTTTACAATCACGGTTGTTGCAGCACCTGTAGTAACCTGCCCGGCAAATATTACTGTTTGTGATAATGCCCCTGCTTTTGCACTTGCAGGAGCAACACCTGCCGGAGGAGTATATTCAGATGTTTTTGGAAATCCAATTGTAAATTGCAATCCGGCTGTCTGGGGCGCGGGAGCACCGGTTATTATATTTTACGATTACACCGACCCAATCACCGGTTGTGCAAATTGGTGTTCTTTTACAATCACGGTTATAGCATCACCAGTTGTTACATGTCCGCAAAACATAACGGTTTGTATTGATAATAATCCGGTGGCTCTTGTTGGTGGTGCTCCTATTGGTGGCTGGTATGTGGGCACTGGAGTTGGGGGAGGTATATTTAATCCCGGTGCTGCCGGTGTAGGTGTTCATACTATAAGCTATTTCTATATCGATCCCGTAACAGGATGTATGGGGTCATGTAACTTTACCATAACAGTAAACCCGTTACCAAATGTTATTTGCCCGGCAAACATTACTGTATGCGAAAATGATCCTGCATTCACATTGGTAGGTGGTAATCCGGTTGGAGGTAATTATACGGGCATTGGCGTTGGAGCCGGACAATTTTTCCCTTCAACGGCAGGTATTGGCAATAAGACCATCACATATTTTTATACTGATCCTGCAACTGGATGTTCCAACAGTTGCTCCTTTATCATTACTGTAAATCCGCTTCCGGCAGTTACCTGCCCGGCAGATATGGATGTTTGCCTCTCCGATTCACCATTTATTGTAACCGGTGGCTTACCCACTGGAGGAACATATTCGGGCAACGGAGTATTAAATGGTATATTCGATCCTGCAATTGCCGGTACAGGCACTCATGAGCTGTGGTATTCATATACCGATTCAATAACAAATTGTACTGATTCGTGTAGCTTTGATGTAAACGTTGGCTCTACCCAGATCATTGAAATGGTTGAAGGATGGAATGGTATTTCAACCTACATCACACCCAACGATCCGGATATTGTAAATATGTTTGCACCGGTAAATAATTCGCTGATTCTGCTTTTCAACATGAATAACCTCAATAATTCGCAAACGTTGTACTGGCCCGATCAGGGAATATTGCCTACCAAAGATTGGGATGAGTATTCCGGGTATTTTATTAAACTTAATAAGGCTGATACTCTGGAGCTTTGTGGATTGGAAGTGATGGATAAGACCCTGAAGCTTCCTCCAGGATGGTCGCTAATACCTATGCTCAGCTCTTTCGATGTAGATGTGGAAGATATCTTTGATAATGTTGATGAATTGGTACTTGTAAAAGATGCAATAGGAACGGGTGTGTATTGGGAAGATTTTAATATCAATACACTTGTACAGTTTAAGCCCGATCGTGCATACATGGCCTACACCACCGATACTGCTGAAATTACCTATCCGACAATTCCAAATAAATCAATGGTGGATTTGGGTGCTGAAGAGCTAATCATTACTCCCTGGGACAACGTTGAAAGTGTACCAAATTCGCATATTGTTGCTTTTAATGTTGCTTCGTCACCATTTGAGCCGGGAGACGTTGTGGGAGGATTTACCAATGATGGATCAATTGCCGGCGTAACCCGAGTGGAAGAAGCAGATCAGGTGTTTGCACTTGTGCTCAATGCCAACAGTATGTACGAAAGCAACAATACCGGATTTGCCGATGGAGAAACATTGCATTATAAACTTTATCGTCCGGCAACAGATGTGGTAATAGAACTTGAGGTAAAATACGGTAACAAGTATGATGGTGGACAATTTACAGAAAACGGCAGATCAGAGGTGATCGAAGTAAAAACTGTTTCTACGGGAGTATCATTTTCTATGGCACACAAAATCAATATTTATCCAAACCCTTCAACCGGAGTATTCTATATTAGTGGTATTGAGGGCGTTGTTGAAATTGAAGTGATGGATGCTTATGGGAAACTTATCCGTAATCAGAATATTGATACACATCAGGGTATTGATCTTTCTACTCATCCAAATGGTTTTTATTTCATGAAAGTTAAAACAAGTAATGGCGTTGAAACCATCCATAAACTAATAATACAATAAAACCGACTTTTCCAATGGCTAATGCTAACCAAATTGTTAGTGTTACCCTAACCCTGTCAGTTAATTCTGGCAGGGTTTTTTTTGCAATTTGATATAAACTATTGTTGCCTGATAAATTCATAAATTAATCGGCCTTGGTAATGATTTTTTTAAAAAACAAAAATTCAAAAATAATAGCCAATAAGTCCTGAATAATAGAAATATATTTGTTTTTTTGCAAAATCGAATTATTATTTATAATTAAAAAAACTTTTTCTTATGAAATCAACCAGTATTTACTTTACTCACATTCTTGCAGTACTAATAACCTTATCAACAATGTCTGTTTTTTCGCAAATCACCAATAATCCCATATCAAAGTCATCGGGGTTTTCGTTGGAGTTTGCTCCAAAACAAATCATCACCCAAAACCTCAAACCTGATAATCCGAAAAACATTAAAGGCTCCATTGGTTATGGAAACAACATCTGGACAAACAAGCTTTATACTATTAATACCGATGCTCCCTTTGAAACCACCGTAATAGCAGATATTACAAGCCAATCGACCAGTGGCGATTTTTATCCTGACGAATATGAATACTTTTATATTCTGGATATAAACGATAATTTTTTAAGGAAAACAGATGTTGCCAATGGCGAAACTGTTGGCAGCGTATTTATTGAAATGCCCTTAGCGGAAGGAATTTGGACTGTATTGACCATACACAAAACCACTGGAGTTTTTTATGGAGTTGCAACAAATGGAACACAATCTAATGTGTACGAAATTAATAAAACCACCGGAGCAACAACCTTATATTTATCAACCGGCCTACCGGCTGTGATTAGCGGTACTTTTGATGGCGAGGGTTTGATGTGGTTATTTGAAATTGCCAATGATAGTATTTATAAGTTAGATATAGATTCTCAAAATATTCAACTTGTCGGGGCAGCCGGTTTCGATGGCGATTCGCCACAAGGCATGGGGTATGATGCATTGGAAGATAACGTATATCTTGCTGCTTACGAAAAAAATGTTGGCCCGCAGTTGCGTTTACTCAACCCGTTAACAGGTGTAGCTTCATACATTTGCAACCTTCCTGGCGAAACCACCGCTTTTGGATTTCCGGGAGGCACAGTTCCCATTCAACATTCAATACAAATACCTACAGGTTGGAGCAGTATTTCAAGTTTTGTAAATCCCGAAGATACAGACATGGCCAACATACTTTCCGAAATTATCGATGATTTTATTTTGATGGAAAATATTAACGGCGACCTCTATTGGCCACAACAGGGCATTACAACATTGCAAAATTGGGATGCGTCTCACGGATATATTATTAACATGAGCGAACCAGCAACCCTAACCATTACCGGAACCCCCATCGAAAATCTGACTTTGAATTTTGATGCAGGCTGGAATATTCTTCCCATAGTTGTACCGGAGGAGTATCCTGTGGATGTGTTGTTTGAAAATATTGATGGTTTTGTTATGGCCAAAGAAATTGTAGGCACAAAAATTTACTGGCCCGAGCACGATATTAATACCATTGGCGATCTAATACCCGGAAAAGCTTATAGTATTTATTCCACACAAAATATATCAGTCGCTTTTGAGTAAGCTATTAGTTACTGATTTTGAAGACGGTTTTTTTTTGGGCGGCTACGGGCTTTCCGTTTGTAGTTGCCTTGTGCCCGCTG
>JAOZRY010000026.1 GCA_029939965.1 Bacteroidales bacterium
GCCATCTGTTTTTTGGTGAAGTGGATACTTTTAAACAGATCAACGAAAAAGTGGACAAGCTTACAACCGGACAGTTGCTGGAAGTTGCCAATGAGATTTTTGTTCCCGAAAACTTTAGTATGCTTACTTACCTTCCGCGAAATAATAAGGATGAGTAAGTATAATTATTTTCCTAAATAATCTCATAACCAACTGATAATCTGCAACGAAGTCAGGAAATCTGAAATTTGCATTTTTAGAGGTTACCTAAAGATTTTTTAACCTCTTTGGCCAAAGTACTCATCGAAATGTTGCCAACTGCAGAGTTGCGTAACTGTCCCATAATCCAGTCGATGGCATCTTCATTTTTATTTGAAATCCTGATGCTATCAAATTTTTCTTTCAGGAAGGGTATCTTGGTCAGGATGTCCGTTTCGGTGTGTCTCTTGAAATTTATCGTTGTGAGCACCGATTCAAATTCCATTTTTGGATGTTCATATATTTCGGCAATCATTATTTTGGCTATTTCAAAATCCAGTTTTTGCTCTTTTAGGAAATTGAAAAGCGAAAAGATAACATTATAACTAAATTCGGTAGATGAATTGTAGTGCCCCTCAACATATTTCATGGTATGTCCCAAAAATGTTCCCACAAATACCGGATCAACATGAATTTCGTTTACGATATGTTCGATTAGTGGGAAGAGGTTTTTCTTTAAAATGAAAGTGTAAGTATCCTCCGGAATGTTCCATTTTTTCATTTTGTTATACCGGTCAATAATATCTTCGGGCAAGTTTTTCCCAAGAGATTTGATGCGCTCTTCAGTTAATGGGATTGGAGCTGAGTCGGTATCAGGATACATACGATCGGCACCCGGAAGTACACGTTCGAAAATAGTAGTACCATCTTCAAAAGATTTACGTGTTTCATTGGGAACACCTTCAAGTGCCATGAGGCATCGTTCTTCTATGGTTTCAAGAGCAGTTACTAAATCTACATCCGGCCCCCATATTATAAGTTGTGCATCATTATCACCAGCTTTAAACATTTCGCGGATTTGATTAAAATCCTTTGCAGAAATAACTTGTTCAAAATCTTCGCTGTGAGCCATATTTGGTCTTTCTAAACAGGCGATAACTTTAAGGCGGTGAATAAGTTCGTCAGCAAAAACTTTTCCGGGTTGGGTAAAGTGCGATAATATTCCTTTGAAATGTGGCAGGTTGATAGCCAGAATTCTATTGCCTGATTTTTTTGAAGAAACCAGTGGTTCATAGTTGAAACCAAACGAATGAAATTTCAAGTATTCGTGTTTTAGTTGCCACTTTTCAGGTGCTTTTATCCTTGTTTTTAGCTCATCGCGAATAGCCAGCAAAGCCCATTGTCTGAAACATTCGATATGGGTTAGTTCGGGAATCCATTTGGTGTGCGATACACCTTTTATTTCCACACGACTTCCGCCTCGGCAACTCACATTAACATCCTCACGTCCGGCACCTATACCTGTTCTTACTTTTCCGGTACTTCGGTTCAGGAAGCGAATGTAATCGCAAGCTTCCATTACCTCATCAGGATTGAGGCATTCGGGGTAGGTAACTGTTTCGATCAGGGGCATGCCTAATCTGTCAGTTTTAAAGGTTCTAACGTGGCCAACATCCGATATTTCACGGCACGAATCCTCCTCAAGGCTCAACTGTATCAGTCTTATTTTCTTGTTTTTTAATGCTATTTCTCCTTCTACACCTATTATGGCCGTACGTTGAAAACCCGTTGGAATGGAACCATCAAGGTATTGTTTACGGGTAATGTGTACCTCTCCAACAATATTGAGCTTAGAGAGTAACGAAATTTCGATGGAAATATCGAGGGCTTCGTTATTTACCGGAAATGGTGGAGTATCATCTACCTCATAGGTGCAAGTAGTTTCATGTTTTAACCTGTAAATAATCTCCTTTTTTGTTTTAAATTCCATCAGTGCAGTTCCATCGTACTCTCCAAGTTCACTCAATGTGGGGCGCATATGACGGATTACTTCGGCATCATAATCCTCACTTTTATTGTAAATACCGGCAGGGCAGTGGCAAAATAGCTTTTTGTCGGTAAGTAGTTGCTGATGCACTTCAAGACCGGATTTAAATCCTATTCTGTCGTAATCCGGTTGTGTTGCTTCCTTGCGTACAACATAACCAATCTTCTTTCTGGAAGTTTCGTAGTTCTTCTTTGGATCGAATTTCTGTTTCATTTTTGGTTTGCCAGATTAAATATTATGAGGGCATCAAATGTAGGTATTATTGACTAATTACAGGATGAAATAATTCAACTTTGTGGCTTCGGTTCTGAACTGAAGGGTCATTATGAGGATTTTGATAACATAAATTATGTGAAATTTGAATTGAATCTGATTAATTAGTAGTTTTACAACTTAATAATAAAGGAGGAATCATGAGTAATTCATCTAAAAAAATAAATTTGATAATTGCTAGTGTTGCTGCAACAATAGCATTTGTTGTGTTATTATATTTTTTTGTATTTAATAAATCAGCACAATTCGAGAAATTGATAATTAGTGCGGATAAAAATTTTGCTTCCAATCAACTTGATGAAGCCAGACAACTTTATAACGAGGCTTTGCAAATAAAACCCGACGAAATTTACCCCAAGAAGCGCATTTCGAGCATCGACAGTGTTTTTAACGTAGGAGAAATAATGGAGCGTTATACTGAAAAGCTGAATCAGGCGGATATGTTTTTTTCGCAGGGAAAATATGTTGAAGCAAGGGAGTATTATTTTGAAGCATTAAATATTAATTCTGATGATGAATATCCGGTTAACCAAATACGGAAAATTCAGGATTTGTTAGATGAAGTGGGCATGGAGAAAGATAAAAGAAGTAAGCCCGAGCCAATTAGTGTAGTTAAGAAGGGCTTGTTTTTTCATATAATTGTAGGGGTTTTTGAATATAACCAAAACGCAACTAAATTGTTACAACGTATGAAGGATGAAGGAAGGCCTTCGAGGATAATTGAGAGGAAGGATTTGAATATGAAAGCAGTAACTTATGGGTCTTATAACAATATTCATGAGGCATACAATTATATGCTTTTTGTAAAGGAGGGATTTTTTGATGATGCATGGGTGCTTTATGATGAAACCAATTAATGGGTTAGATAAGGGCAGGGTTGTAATTATTGCGGCAATTATTATTATTGTAATAATTTCATGTAGTACTGAATTGTTTTCTCAAAGTAAGACCAGAATCAAGCTTGTTCAAGCCGATCATTTGTTGGGGAATCAGACAACCGGAGAAGATTTAAATATCTTTATAGGAAATGTAATTTTTGAGCACGATAGCGCATATCTTTATTGCGATAGTGCGGTTTTCCATGGCCAAACAAATTACCTTGTGGCATACAATAATGTTCATGTTAAGATGAGTGATACACTTAATCTTTATGGAGACGTATTAAATTATGATGGTAACACCCGAATAGCTACAATAACCGGAAATGTAATTCTGGAAGATAATGATGTTACACTTACAACTGACCATTTAATTTATGAACGAACCACTAAAATCGCATATTACATTATAGGAGGTAAAATTATTAGCGATGATAATGAGCTTACCAGCCTCAAAGGTATTTACCATACCGATGAAAAACTTATATATTTTAAAAACAATGTAAATTTATTTAATCCTGAATATTTGTTGCAATCTGATACTCTGATATATAACACCGCTACTGAAATTGCTTACATCACCGGGCCAACAACAATTACAGGTGAAGATGAGTTTTTGTATGCCGAAGACGGCTGGTACGATACCAAATCGGACATATCATTGCTGAAAAAAAACACTTACATGATTTATAAAGAGCAGTACCTGGCCGGTGACAGTGTTTTTTACGAAAAGGAAACTGGAATTGGGGAGGTATTTGGAAATGTGTTTATTAAAGATTCGGTTCAGAATATTATTATTACCGGCGGATATGTCGATTACCATCGTAATGAAGGGTTTGCCTATGCTACCGACAGTGCCGTGGTAATTATGATTGATAAGTATGATAGCTTGTTTTTGCATGCCGATACACTCCGGCTTATCTTTGATTCTGCCGGGAGTCCTGAAGATTTACACGCTTATTACAAGTGTAAATTCTACAAAAGCGATTTTCAGGGTATGAGCGATTCATTGGTGTATTCGTTTGTTGATTCTACCATTAATATGTACTATAATCCGGTATTGTGGACTCAGGGAAATCAGATTAGTGCTGAAATAATTAAAATATTTTCTTCAGATCAACGCATTGATTCTATGCTAATGACCAACTCCTCATTTATTATCTCGCTCGATAAGTTTGGCGTGGAACAATACAATCAGATAAAAGGTAAAATTATGATTGCCTATTTTGACGAAAATGAGCTTAATATAGTGAAGGTTAATGGGAATAGCGAAACCATTTACTTTGTAAGAGAGGAGGATGGTACACTCATTGGGATAAATAAAGCTGAATCGAGTAAAATGGAAATTTGGGTTGATGACCGACAGGTTACCGATATTTATTATTTTGATAGTCCCAATGCAGAATTAAAACCTGAAAAAGATGTCTCTCCGGCTGATCTTTTCCTTCGCGATTTTAACTGGAGAGGTAACCATCGCCCACACTCCAGGTCTGATATTTTCGTCTGGCCAGAAGATGCCCCGGCTCTTCGCCAATGATAATACGAAATCGAAATACCACCATCTGGAATACTTTTTATTTATGCATTACAGGCTATTGGCCATATTGCAATTTCACCTCCTACTATGATCCATCAGACCCTGGATTTTTTGCAGGTATAGGCTCTTAATTTTGAAAACTCACCAACATGTTGTATAAATTTTTTGTCGTCAGTTTCCCGCTTTGCGATTCCAATAATAAATCATAAATCATAAATTGAATTTTGTATATCCCCTCTGGTTTTGGATTTTGAGCTTATCGGTGTACATTGCTTCTGCATGGCCGGGTGCATTATTGACTCATATAGCAAAATCAAAGTAATAAAAAAGAGGGCTGATCTAAGAAATAATCGGGAATAAAGTTAAATTGAAACAATCAGCATTAAACCAGTAATTCTGATTCCTGTAATGATTCGATGTATTGTGTAAAATGATTTTTTATGGGAAAGAAAAAACTTGGTAATTCCCCATTACATTTACAGTTAAAAGTTTGCTGAACCTTCTGGTTTAATTCATCAGGCAGGCTTTTCATTTGTAGTATCGATATGCTCTTAAACAGGTGAATCAATACCAGGATTTGTTCAGAAGATGGATATTTATCGTTCAATATTTGTCGAGCTTTCCAAATAAGCACTGGCAATAACTCCTTTAAATTTAAAAAAGAAATAATGACGGTCGCTTTTTTTTGAGTCATCGCAAAATTATCCTTGTTGAATACCGCAAAAAGAACGTCATAAAGAGATGGTTTGGCTGTATGATTTAAGGAGTGATCGGTAATGCCAATTTTCTGAAAGGCCAGATTGAAATGTATGCCGTGTCCTTCAGGGATTACTTTATCGTACGTCATAATGATCTTCGAATCAATATTTGCATTAAGTAGGTATGATCTTATGTAAGATTTCAGTGCCTTGTCGTTCAGGTTGTAATAACTCTCGTTATATACTGAACTTTTAAGAATCTCCTCACAAAACGGAAATGGGTTTTCCTGAAGAGTCTCATAATAATAATATCCAAAATTTGAAGATTTCATAATCCCCGTTATCATAAAAAGTAACCGCTTTACAGTATTGTATTCATAATTTGGCAGGTCAGATGGAGAGGATAATATGAAATCGAGTTTTCTCTGAAGTTCTTCCTCATGAAATTCATTAGTAAAACTTATGCGATGGATTATTTTTTCTATTTCAACTAAGGTCTGTTTATTCATTCCTCGTTAATTTAATATTTTGTATGGTTAACAATAATTTTGCCAACCTGCCTGTTTGCGGTTATTCGATACATTGTTTGTGGGTAATGTTTAAATTATTAATACCTAAATGGTTAATTTACAAGTTTTAAAATATTACTATATAGATATTTATTTTTTTCGATATGTGATTTTGTTACCGGGCTTTTAAAAACAATTTCCATTTCAATTTGAAACAGTTTAAGGTTAGATGTTTCAAAATGGGAATTTTGAAACATTTAATTTAGTGCAGAAAAAATATTTTATGACAAATATTGTTAGTTTCAGTTAAAAGATAGATTGTATGAAATTTAATAAAAACATTAAAAATATAGTTTGGCTAACAATAATAATTGCAGGATTGTCCTCTTGTTCAATATTTCAAAAGTCAGAAACTACGCAAAAGCCTGCATCTCAGGTAAAAGATGTTGTTGCCACTCAACCGGATGTTGACATTTTATTATCGCAGGAAGATTTTCAGAATTCTTCGGTGGAGGATGATTTTTATACGATGAACCGGCCTGACACGGCTCTTATATACGACACTGTTTCGTATGTTGAATCAGTAGGGTTTCAGGATACTTTATTATTGTATTCTAACCGGAAGCTTAATGATGAGTATATTTCAAGAGATATACTTGCAGAATCACCAGTTGTTAGTATATTAGATAGTTTGGTGAATATTCGGTTTTTTAATGATGATCATTTTATTACCGACCGCGACAAACTTAATATTTATAATTATGCTGTTGATTATGTTCCAAATTATCCTGATTCGGTATATGAGAATCGCATAGCAAAGCTAAACAGGTACACACCTTTTGAACTTACCTACAACAAAACCATCAGGAACTTTATCGATTTATATGCAATAAAAAAGAGAAATCTGTCTTCAAGGATTCTTGGGTTATCAGAAATTTATTTCCCGCTGTTTGAGGAGGTATTGGATAAATATGACCTGCCTTTGGAATTGAAATATCTTGCTATTGTTGAATCTGCTCTTATCCCAAACGCCGGTTCTCGTGCCGGAGCTAAAGGGCTGTGGCAATTTATGTATCGAACCGGAAAGGTTTATGGGCTTGAAGTAAATTCGATGGTCGATGATCGTTACGATCCGTATAAATCAACAATTGCGGCGGCTGAACATTTACGTGATCTTTATAATATTTACCATGATTGGTCTTTGGTGCTTGCGGCTTATAATTCGGGTGCAGGAAATGTGAACAAAGCAATCCGACGAGCTGGAGGTGTAAGGAGTTATTGGGCTATTTGGCCATTTTTGCCGCGCGAAACCAGAGGTTACGTTCCTGCTTTTATTGCTGTATGCTATGTTATGAATTATAGTGCCGAACATAATTTGTATCCTGTCGATCCCGGAATTCTTTACAATGGTATCGACACGGTTCATGTAAGAGATGTTCTTTCTTTCGATCAGATTTCAGAATATTTGAACATCCCTTTTGATGATGTTAAATTTCTTAACCCGGCTTATAAAAAAGGTGTTATTCCTGCTGGCAAAGATGACGTATATGTATTGCGGCTTCCTCGGGAATATGTTGGCGAATTTGTTTCGAACGAACAGGAAGTTTATAATTTTAAAACCAAAAAGGGTATTGAACGTGAAAAACTGCTTTTGCAAATCGAAAAGTCAAAGCAACGCGATATACACTATGTAAGAAGTGGTGAAACATTGGGTCATATTGCCCGCCGTTATCATACTTCGGTGTCGAATCTCAAGTCGTGGAACAATCTGCGGAATTCCACTATTTATCCCGGCCAAAAACTGGTTGTGTATGCTAATCCTGGAAGTGCTTCAAAATCGAAATCATCGGCTTTGCAGCATTCGGGAGTTAAGTCGTATCATGTGGTAAAACAAGGTGAAAACTTAGGGCTGATTGCCAAAAAGTATAAGTGTTCAACCAACGACCTCAAAAACTGGAATAATCTTAAAGCTTCTACCATTTTCCCCAAACAAAAATTGATTGTTTATAAGCCGGCATCCAAAACCCAAACTACAACTGAGGTAGCGAAAATCAGTAATGGCAATGTAAAGTATATGTATCATACGGTAAAACGTGGTGATACCTTGTGGGACATTGCAAAACAATACGATGGAGTTTCCGTTAATCAGATAAAGCAATTGAACAACATTACAAATAGCCGTAAACTAAAACCGGGACAAAAATTAAAAGTGGCCGTTGTAAGTTAGTGTTTTCGGAAGCATTTCAAAAATAAATAATATGAAAATGGAAGTACAACAAAATGTATTCAGGGCACTACTTTATGTAAGCATTTTTGCAATAGTAACTTATAGTTGTGATGGAGGAAGAGGCGGTATGAAACCTTCGACAGGCAAAACGAACGAAATGCTTGTGATTACCAATAGCGATTCGGATTGGAATGGTAGGATAGGTAAGAAAATCCAGGAGTATTTTGGTCAGGAACTTCCTGGTTTACCCCAATCGGAAAGTATGTTTAGTATGGCTCATGTTCCTGATGGTAATTTTTCGAAGATGTTTCAAACCCATCACAATATTTTTATTGTTGACGTTAATCCCGAATTTAAAGAGCCTTTACTTGAAACAAAAGTGGATTTATGGTCAAGTCCGCAGCGGGTAGTAAAAATGACTGTTCCTGACAGAGCTGCTTTTTTTGAAGAATTTGACTTGAATAAGGAAGCCTTTATTAGTTTTTTTGATGCAAACGAACGCCGAAGGGCTGCCAATGCTTATGGTACAATAGAAGATTACAAAATTACCGGTAAACTATTGGAAGATTATAATATAGATATTCTTATTCCTCAAAGCTTTTATATAGCTACAGCCCAAAAAGATTTTGTTTGGCTACGGCGTGAGGCCGAAAGATTTAGCCAGGGAATTATAATATATAGTTTTCCGTATGTTGATACAATGGCATTTAATTATAACCGAATAATTACCCAAAGAGATTCTCTTACCAAATTGTATGTCCCAGGCCCGTCCGACGGATCGTATATGAAAATATCGATGATAGAACCTCCCGTTGAAAAACGAATTGACTTTAATGGCCTTTTTGCTGTTGAGATGCGTGGTTTGTGGGAACTTGAAGGCGATTTTATGGGTGGTCCGTTTGTGAGCTATACCCTTGTTGATGAAGCCCGCAATCGTGTGGTTACCGTTGATGGGTATGTGTATAATCCCTCGCAGGATAAAAAGGATTTGGTAAGGCAGATCGAAGCCTTGCTCTACACCCTCAAATTCGGTGAAACTGATACACAAAGTCCCAAATAATTTTAATAAATTTTTGGCATCTTTCATTATTGGAAAAAAGTACTTTACAAATTTCCCGATTCCAATCTCCAACCTCTCCCATCTAATCTCTCCCATCTAATCTCTCCCATCTAATCTCCCCCATCTAACCTATCCCCTCCAACCTCTTTCTGTTTAAAGTTGTCAGGTAAAATCTAATATCTCTGTGAATTGAATAACAATTGTTTCATTACTTTTGCCCCATCACAAAATCGTAAATTGTATCCTAACATAAACATAATCAAGTATGATCAAACATTTGATGGAACTGGTTGACCAAGCCAAGAAAAAAGAAACACGTAAATTGGTGCTTGCTGCAGCAGGTGATGAAGATGCAATGCTTGCTGTAAAAAATGCTACCCAACATGGAATTATTGAACCCATTCTTGTGGGTGATATGCTCCGGATTTCTACTATTGCCAAAAGGATTAATTTTGATATCAGCGATCTGGAAACCTACGATATTGAAAATAAATCCGCCGCTTCTGAAAAAGCTTGTATTCTTATTAGAGAAGGAAATGCTGAGATATTGATGAAGGGTGCGGTTGGTACAGGTACACTTATGAAAGCTGTTTTGAACAAAGATACCGGTTTAAGAAAAGGCAACACACTTAGTCATGTTGCTGTTTTTGAATCACCTTATTATCATAAACTTTTGGGTGTAACGGATGCTGCAATGAATGTTGGGCCTGATTTGATGACAAAGATTGATATTATTAAAAATGCCGTTGAAGTATTTCATAAACTCGATAATCCAAACCCGAAGGTGGCAATTGTTGGGTCCGTTGAAACAGTAAATCCACGCATGGAAGCTACAATGCATGCGGCCACAATTTCGATGATGAACTATCGAAAGCAGATTACAGGATGTATAATTGATGGCCCTTTGGCCGTTGATAATGCAATTTCAAAACGATCTGCCGAGCTCAAAGATATTACAAGTCAGGTTGCAGGTGATACCGATATAATTCTTGCTCCTGGTATTGATGCCGGAAATGTTTTATACAAAACCCTTAATTTTCTTGGTGGAGCCGTTTCTGCTGCCGTAATTATGGGTGCTACAGTGCCTGTGGTACTCACGTCAAGATCCGATAGCGATAAGAGTAAATTCTTGTCGATTGCACTTGGTGCAAACATTGGATAATAATAAATATACTGGTTTTTTTTATCTTGAGATTAATAATATTGAGTTAGCTGAATGGAAGGTATAGGAATTTTAGCAATAAATCCGGGTTCAACATCCACGAAGATTGGTGTTTTTGTGGATTTGAGCCCGATTTTTTTAAAGAACATAAAACATGATCCGGAAGAGCTTTCGCAGTTCGATAAAATTACTGATCAATTCCAGTATCGCAAAGATATTATTGCACAGCAACTCAACGATGGTGGTGTTCCTGAAAATGTAGTAAAAGCCGTTGTTGGCAGGGGTGGCTTGCTCAAACCTATCGAATCGGGGGTTTATGAGGTTAATGAACGAATGCGCGAAGACCTTCGTAATAGCCCCATAGGTGAACATGCCTCCAATTTGGGTGGATTAATTGCTGATGCTTTTGCACAACAACTGGATGGTGTCAGGGCATATATTGCCAATCCTGTGGTAGTGGATGAGCTTAACGATATTGCAAGGTTTACCGGAAACAAGATGTTTCAACGGAAATCTATTTTTCATGCCTTAAACCAAAAAGCTATTGCCCGTGCCCATGCTAAGTCGGTAATGCGCAAATACGAAGAAATGAACGTTATTGTTGCACATCTTGGTGGAGGAATAACCATTGGTGCACATTCGATGGGTAGGGTGATAGATGTTAATAATGGCCTTGATGGTGAGGGGCCGTTTTCGCCTGAGAGGTCAGGAACTTTGCCAATGGGCGATGTTGTCAGGGTTTGTTTTAGTGGAAAATATTCTCAAAAGGATGTGATGAAAATGATAAAAGGGAATGGTGGTTTGGTGTCGTACCTCGAAACCAATGATGCTTATGATGTTGAAATAAAAATGATGGATGGTGACAAAGAATCAGAGATGATTTTTGAAGCAATGTCGTACCAGGTGGCCAAAGATATTGGTGCTATGAGTGCTGTACTGTGCGGGAATGTGGATGCCATTTTAATCACCGGCGGTATTGCACATTCCAAATGGTTTGTAAATAAAATTATCGAAAGAGTTCACAAAATTGCCCCGGTACATGTGTATCCCGGCGAAGATGAATTGAAAGCCTTAGCTATGAATGGCATGCGTGTTTTGAGTGGTGAAGCCCTGATAAAAGTATATCAGTAGTATTTCTTTTACAAATACTTTTTTACGTATGGAATTTTAACTGTTACCAGTGTTCCCGGAAATTCTTCGTTTTCGTTCAAATCAACCATCTCGTATGTGATTTTAGTTTTGTTTAAATTATTAAAAATATCAATAAACTCGTCCATTATTTTTAATGATTTAAATGCTCTTTCTTTGTTTAGCTTTTCCGATGTTTTAATTCCAACTCCATTATCTTTAAAGGTTGCTAGTAATTCATTTTTTTCTTTACGGATTTGAATTTGTAATTTACCCTCTGTCTTTCTGTGCATCAAACCATTGGTTATAGCTGTTTCGGCAAAGGTTTGAATAATCATTCCTGGAACTTCCTGTATCACGTTAATATTTTCATCGACGGTAATGCTATATTCAAATTTATCTCGATACCTGAATTTTTCTATTTTTAAATATTGGATTGTAAAATCAAGTTCATCTTTTAAACTCCTCGACATCCGATCGGAATATAACATGGTTGACCGTAGGAGCTTCGAAAACAAAGAAAAATAGTTGTAGGCAGTTTCTTTATCTTTTTTCAATATTGCTGCTGCAATAGCATTAATTGCATTAAAAATAAAGTGTGGGTCGAGCTGATTGCGGATGGTTTTTAATTTTAACTCAGCAATGGTTTGTTTGTTCTGGTAGTTTACATGCAATATTTTTTTCTGCATGTGCATAATAAACCAGATAAAAAGGGAATAAACACCAAATATAATAGCGTAGAGCGAAATGTTTTTCAACAAATATAAGTGATCTATGCTTGGATTAAGCTGAACGATGTCATCGTTTAATTGTAGTATCAGGTATTTATTATTATTGGGGGTTGTTCGTGTTGTGATGTTGTTAATAATTTTGTATTTTTCGGGTATAATAAATTCGAAATAGTCACTTAAATCATGGGTGTAAATTACCAGAAAATCCTTATTATCTTTATGGCTTTTAAAAATGTATTCGGTTTTTTTATCTCCCATTATATCTAGGATAATCGGTTCATTTAAATTCGGATGGATTTTAGAGTTTTTGTACACATTAAAATCATCTTCGGGATTGAGTAACCACAGCTCACCGGTTTCCCTGTTGGTAATGGCCAATAACGATTTCTCCAACTCACTGAATTTGAATATACTTAATTCTTTCATATTTTCAAATTCAGTAATTAATCGGGTGGGTTCAGATGAATTGGCATCAAATGTGAAAAATGAATATGGGAGATTAGATTTATTATTAACAACACTAAGCAGCATTTTTGGCATCAACTCAGTATCGAATATAAATGGTGTTACTCTTCCATAGCCGTAACCCATGTTTACAGGCTCGTATTCAAACTCAAGGTTATGGTCAAAAATCGCAAACCATCTTTCATAATCATTATAAGGAATACCAAGATGTTTTTCGATATTTTCGTAACTGATGTTGGTTGATAGAATTTCTGTATCGCCATCTGCATCAAGATCGGTAAATAATAAGTTGGTAGGGAAAAACCCAAAAACAGCGGATTTTTTTAAGGTTTTGGTAATAAAATCATAAGCATATAATCTCCGGGGTTGTTCGCTGTATCCTGCGGCAATTATTATTACCAATTCATCCGTACCATCATTGTTGAGGTCGTGCGAATACAGATTTGAATTAAAATCGGTAGTGTTGTTTACAGTTTTTATTTTATCCAAAAAAAGATCTTCAATTATTTTTCCGTTAATTATTTGTGGGTTGATACCACCAAGAAATACAGAATCTTCGCGTTGATAAATTGTAAAAATATCCTGTATGCTATCTTTATCCAAATCAACGAAAAGCAGGTTTCGGCTTTGGTTAGCAAGTATGCCATTAAAATTCCATTGCCCCATATTTGTTTTTTCTGCATCTCTGATTTTTATAGCGCACTGATCTATTTTGTTCACGAAATGCGAAATTTCTTCATCGTATCCATCTGCATCAAGATCGTGATAATATTGAATAGTTTGTTGGCCTGGCTTCTCTGAAGTGCATATTTCGACCATTTGCAAAGCAAATTTTTGGAATTTTATCGGAAGTAAAAAAATGGTTATCAACGCTAAGGGCAAAGCGATAACGAAATGGTTCAGGAGTATCCGGGCAATATGTTTTTTAAAAGATATTTTCAATTTAACTTTGAATTTCAGGACGTTAAAGATGGTAAAGATGGTAAAGATACAAAAAAGAGCTGAGATCAAAAAAGGTGATCCCAACTCCATATTTTTTATCCGGACACAAAAATGATTTTATTTATCCATTTCTAATCTTTGTTTCCATTAGCCCATTCTTCTAAACCGGCTTAATTCTCAGCTTTAAATTTACTAAATGCTTCGTTTAACTGTGGGAGAATTTTTTGTACATCGCCCACAATTCCATAATCTGCCGCCTCAAAAACCGGTGCCTCATGATCGGTATTAACAGCCACAATAACTTTAGAGGAACTTACTCCTGCCAAATGTTGTATTGCTCCCGAAATGCCAAGGGCAAAATAGAGGTTTGGTGCTACAATTTTACCGGTTTGCCCAACGTGTTCGGCATGGGGACGCCAGCCTTCATCAGAAACCGGGCGCGAACATGCCATTGCAGCTCCAAGAATATTTGCCAGCTCTTCAAGAGGAGCCCAGTTTTCGGGGCCTTTTAATCCGCGACCTCCCGAAACAATTATTTCAGCATCGTTGAGCAAAACTTTACCTGTAGCTTTTTCCACATTTATGACTTTGGTTTTAAACGCTGCTTCGTCAACTTGAGATGCAAAGGCTTCAATAGAAATATCTTTGATGCTTTCAACAACACCAAAAGAGTTTTGTGCCAGACTTAATATTTTAATCGGCGATTTGATAACTACATCAGCGAAAGCTTTGCCGTGAAATACTTTTTTGGGAACTGTAAAAGGATCGAAATTTTTGGGTAGTCCGGTTGCAGCAAACACCATACCTGCTTTAAGTTTTACTGATACCCTTGGGGCAACAGCTTTTGCAGTGATAGAAGTAGAAAAAATTACAACACCGGCGTTCTCTTTTTCTACGGCTTCTGCTATTACAGAAGCATAGGCTTGATTTTCTAGATTTACGAATTTATCATCGTTAACCGACAATACTTTTGTTACGCCATAGTTACCCAGTAATTTTAGTTCATCATCAGCTACATTACCAATGGATAATGCAATGGCTTCTCCACCTGCCTGCTTGGCTATTTCTGCACCATAAGAAGCAATTTCAAAAGTGGCTTTCTTAAATTTGCCATCGAAATTTTCGGTATATATTAAAACGTTACTCATGTTTTTTGGCTATTAAAAGTTAATAATTAGATAATTTTCGCTTCGTTGTGAAGTAAGTTAACCAGTTCTCCCACATTTTCCGCATCAATCATTTTGCATGCTGCTTTGGTTTGTGGAGGTTCGAAACCAACAAATCCGGTAAGCGTTTCTGCACCTGTTGCCGGTACTACTGTCAACGGTTTTTTACGTGCCATCATAATTCCACGCATCGAAGGAATCCGGGGCTCTTTGGTAATGCCTTTTTGTACGATACCAACAAATGGCAATTGGGGTTCAACAACCTCAAATCCACCTGCAATTTCACGATTTACTTTAATCTGATTATCATCAATCTCAAGTTTTGAAACGGATGATACAGAAGGTAATCCCAGGAATTCAGATAGCATGCTCCCCATAGCCGAACCATTATAGTCTGATGATTCGATACCGCAAAGTATGATATCATAATTTTCGCTTTTAACAGCTTCTGCTATTTCATTTGCTACAGCGTAAGCATCTCCGGGGGGCGTATCTACTCTAATGGCGTTGTCAGCTCCAATGGCGAGAGCTTTACGCATAGTTGGTTCTGCTCTTTTTTCTCCGACAGTAATAACGGTTATTTTTTCAATTTTCCCGCCTGATGCCTCTTTCAGTTCAAGCGAACGGGTAAGTGCGAGTTCGTCCCATGGATTGATAATCCATTGCACATTTGCCAGATCAATTGCCGACTTGTCGCCGGTAAGTTTAATCTTGGTGGTAGTATCGGGTACGTTACTGATACAAACAAGTATTTTCATATTGATAGTTTTATTTGAAATTATTCTAAAAGGCAAAAATAAAATATTTTCGGGTTATGGGTATTTGCATCAGTGGCATCATTGATAAATCATAAATCATAAATCATAAATCGTAAATCGTACATCATAAATCATAAATCGTACATCATAAATCATAAATCGTAAATC
>JAOZRY010001088.1 GCA_029939965.1 Bacteroidales bacterium
TTTGCCAAATTTTCATAAATTCTCTTGGGCTTTTATTGCCTAGGAAAGAATGCCTGCGGAAGCTGTTATAAAACATCTCTATGTAATCAACGATATCATCCTTTGCGTCCCGCCTACTTTTATAGCTCATTGAGTAGACTCTCTCTTTTTTTAAAGAGCCAAAAAAGCTTTCAGCCACTGCATTGTCCCAGCAATTACCTTTGCGGCTCATGCTTCCTAATATTCCATGACCAGCTATATATTTCTTGAATTCATTACTGCAATACTGACTACCGCGATCAGAGTGGAAAATTAGACCTTTACCTGGTTTTTGTTTCCAAACTGCCATTCTTACGGCATTTATTACCAAATGCCGATCAATATGTTTTCCCATGGACCAACCAACAACCTCCCTGTTAAAAAGGTCTATAACTACTGCTAAATATAGCCATCCTGCTGAGGTTCTAATGTAAGTGATATCAGATACCCAAACTGTATTGGGAGCTGTTACTACGAATTCTCTTTTTAGTAAATTGGGGAACACTTTCAAGTTGTGGTTACTATCAGTTGTTGCCTTAAATTTCCTTTTCTGCTTTGCCTCTACTTCAGCTAGCTTCATTAATGTTTTTGCCCTATCTCTACCACAGTATATGCCATGATCTGTTAGCTCGCTGGCATGTCGCCTTGCCCCATATGATTCTTTAGATATTGCGTGGGTCTCTTTGACTATTTGAGCTAGCCTCCTGTTTTCCTTTGAGGTTTTTGATTCACCTCGCTTTTCCCAAGCATAGTAGCTACTGCGGTTCACTTTCATAACTTTACAGAGAATAGTTATTGGAAAAGCCTTCTTCTCCTTCTTAATAAATTGAAATCTTAAGAATTTTCTTTGGCGAAGAAGGCTGCCGCCTTTTTTAATATTTCACGCTCCATCCTAAGTCGTTCATTTTCTTTCCTTAACCGCTTTATTTCTGCCTCATGTTTTAGATTATTATTGTTTTGATCAAGGGTATATTTTTTCCTCCAAGCCCTTATTGCACTTTCGCTGACACCAAGGTTATTTGCGGCTTCCGTATTGGTGTAACCCTGCTTTTCGACGAGGTTAACGGCTTCTTTCTTAAACTCTTCTGTAAATCTCTTTTTGATTCTTTTTTTCATCATAAACACCTCCTATGGGCGAACTATAATTCGCACAGTTTTGGTGTCTACTTTTATTATACCATTCCA
>JAOZRY010001089.1 GCA_029939965.1 Bacteroidales bacterium
TTCTATTATTGATATTAATGGGAATATTGTTTTTCAGAGTAAATCTGCTGAAAAATTATTAGGATATACAAATGAAAAACCAAAAACTAAAAATGCATTTGCTATCGTGCATCCCGATGATCGCAAGAGTTTAATGCAGTTCACAAAAGAAAACTCAGAAAACTATGAATCAGTAAAAAATATAGAATTTAGAGCTTACCATAAAGATGGTTCAATAAGATATATTGAAGGAACAGCAAAAAATATGTTACATTCTGATGCTGTTAAGGGAATTGTTCTTAATTATCGGGATGTTACCGACCGCAAAAAAGCAGAGCAAGCCCTAAATGCAAATGAAACACTATTTCGTACAGTAGCTGATTTTACAACTGACTGGGAATACTTTATAAGCCCACAAAACGAATTTCTATATATTTCTCCATCGTGCCAACGCATAACCGGCTACAGCCCCGATGAGTTTAAGCAAAGCCCCGGATTATTAACATCAATTGTTCATAGTGATGATGTTGAAAATTGGAAAAATCACAAACACTATGCTTTCGATAAAGCCGAAATTGAATCAATCGAGTTTCGTATTATCACAAAAAGTGGCCAAGAGTGTTGGATCGGCCATGTATGCCAAACAGTTTATAATAAAAATGGTGTAAATATTGGGATTCGAGCTGGCAACCGTGATATTAGCGAACGCAAGCAAGCCGAAGAAACCCTTAAAGCAAGCAAAGAAAACTATCGACTTCTCACAGAAACAATGAAAGATGTTGTTGTTAGAATATCAACAACAGGCGAGCTTTTATATTTAAGTCCGGCAGCAGAGGGATTTGGCGGATATATGCACGAAGAAGAAGTGGGAGGTAATATGTTTAAATTTTTTGCAGAAGAAAAAGATTGTCAGCGAGCTGTAAAATTAATTGCAGAAATTGTGGAAACAGCAAAAAGTGGAAGTTTTGAGTTTTTATATAAAGCAAAAAACAATACCACATTCCCTGTTGAACTTACGTATGTTCCCTTAATTAAATTGGGGGAAGTATATGCAATACAAATGGTTTTGCGAGATATTACCGAACGTAAAAATGCCGAAGAAGCCCTAATAGAAAGCAACAAAACAAAAGATAAATTCTTTTCGATAATTGCACACGATTTAAAAAGTCCTTTTAACTCGATGTTGGGTTTTGCGGGATTATTAAAAAATGAATTTGATGACT
>JAOZRY010001090.1 GCA_029939965.1 Bacteroidales bacterium
CCTTCTTCTAAGCCATAGAGCACATAATGTAACAACGGGTTCATTCCCGATGCAGCAACATCAGGATAATTGTCAAGATAAAACCCGGTGTTAAAAGATGGCCCAGGGTTGCGGCCTTCAAATCCGCCAAACAACATAAAATGGTCTAATGGGTTGTATGTAGAATGTTTTATTAAAGGATTGTTTTGCAGGTAATAAGCTGCATCAAACAACCCACTCTTTTTTATTTTTCTTCTGTTCCTGATAAATTGCAGCTTCAATTTTAGGTTCTTTCTGTTTAGTGCCCTAAGTGGTTTCGTAATGCGCCACGATAAAGAACCGGTAAGTTGTGCTAACACGGCATTGCTGTTATTTAATTTTTTGTTGAGTTTTTCCAACTCAGCTTGGGCTTCAGCTAATTGATTATTTATTTGGGTAATTTCTTTTTCCTTATCAGCTAATAAAGTTTTGTTATTATTCAGCTCTTTGCTTTTTTCATTCAGCAAATCCTGAAAATGACTTTCCTTTTTGTTTTTTATATTATCCATTTATCTCTAACCTAAAAACAGCAAATTAAAACATATCTATTATATACTTAAACAACCTTTGTGTCAGGTTGTGAAATTTCCGGGTTAATTTCTATTATTTCCCCATCTTTTGAAACTATCACAGGGCTATTTTTCTGTTTCTTAAAGTCAATCATTTTTCGATAAGCACCTTCCAGCCCTTTGGCTATTTTATTTTCCAATTCTTGCAGTTGTTCTTTTATCCTTAATAACATTATTTTCCCAGCTTGAATTGCTACATTGTCAGGATTAAAAGGGGAAATCCCACGAGCAATTTCATCAGCGTTTACAAATTCCTTGCAATCAAATATTTCAGGTAGTATTGTATAGGAGGCAGTGGTTTTTCCTGCTCCATTTGGCCCGGCAATTATGTAAAGACTTTTCATTAACTACAAAAATATCTTTTTTACAATCCCTTAACATCCGCATCAGTACTTTTTGCGAAAAATAACTGCTTTGTTTCAAATCCTGATTCTTTTACTATTACTCCAAATAACCTTTCGATGGCATGAGCCAGGGTGCCATCAATTTGCTGTTTTTCTTCCTCAAAATAATGACTTTTAATATCTTTATCAATCAAAAAACGCATAGCAGCAGGCCTGAACCAAAACATTGAACCATTTGGGAAATCAATGTTTTCGCCAGGATCATTCAATC
>JAOZRY010001091.1 GCA_029939965.1 Bacteroidales bacterium
ATAGATATTATGTCCCTAACGGGACAAAGTGTAACTGACTAATGAAGGATGCCCTGTATTATTAAATAGATATGAGGAGGAAGTATTATGAAAAAGCGAAGATTAGCATGTTTAAGACCCTTTTTACTTGTAAGCGTTTTATTTTTAATCTTTGATATATTCACGTTAAGAGCTTATGCACTGCCACTAACCTTTTTTGGAGAAGATATTAGTTGTGATTACCTTGAGATAGCGCCGAACTCCAATGACCATGTTGTCATAGAAAATGATTATAAGGCGGAAGCCGCGCGTGATGTGTTTTACAATTATTTAGACTCGACGACTAAGTTTGAAGATTTTGAGGGATTTTCAGGATCAACAGTGACTGGCGATTTCCATAAAGCTACAGAAAACTCAACTGGTTTAACCGTTGATTTTGGCCAAGCCGGGAAAGCAGAGATTTCAGGTGACACAATGGGGTTAATAACTCGAAAGGATTCAATCCCGGGTTGGAAAGGAACTTATCCAACCTCAGGTGATCAATACTTAGGGGTTTTAACTAATGGAATTGATGCGAAATTAGAATTAACATTTGAGCAAGCTCAGTCAGCGTTCGGTTTTTTTGCAACCGACTTTGAAATCGCTCCTTTAATGATAACTTTTGAAAACTTGGCAGGTAATAAAACTGTTATAGAAATTCCATATGCAAAAGCTGAAAGTAGCAATACAAGAACTAACAATGGATCGGTGTTTTTTTGGGGAATAATTGAAATTGACAATCCATTCGTAAAGGTCACATTTGATACTCAAAGCACTTGGGAAGGATTCGGATTTGATGATTTTATAATAGCCAAAAAAGAACAAATTGTTGATCCGGTTCCTGAACCCGGGACCGTGATTTATGTCGGAATCGGCTTATTGGGATTAATTGCAATTGTAAAAAAGCAAATTAATTGAATTTACGTATCTTATTCAAATTTAATGGTACAGGTTTCAGTGTTCAGGGGCAGACCAAAAATTTTCGACCTGTGCGGTAGAAATAAAACATTCCATAAAAGCTCCGTGAGAGCGACATATTTGTAGTAAAATGATGTTATGATTCGGTCAGAGCCCCATCGGGACGGCATATTTGTAGTGTGATTGCGCATATTCTGTTATGTTGTGACTGATATGCCGTCCCGATGGGACTCTGCCGAGATATCAGTCTGATGATTCTACAAATA
>JAOZRY010001092.1 GCA_029939965.1 Bacteroidales bacterium
CTATCTGTTGGTAGCAAATTGAATAGCTTCTTTAGTCCACGTAGTTGAATTTTTGATGGCAGGGATAACGTCTTTTGGGTGTTTTACAAATTCCCACATATCCAAATGCTTTTCGTGCATAAATTTTTCTTTCACACTATTTTCAAACAACTGCTGCAAAGGATCGTAAAATCCGTTTGTATTCAAAATAATTATTGGCTTAAAAAACTTCCCGAGACGTTTCAGGGTAATAACTTCGATCAACTCTTCGAGAGTCCCACTCCCTCCGGGCAAAGCAACTATAGCATCCGTATTCTCCAAAAATTTTTCTTTCCGCTCGTGCATCGTATCGGTAAACACAAAATCAGAAATTCCTTTGTGTGCCCACTCCACCTCTTTCATAAACTTTGGCATGATCCCTTTTATCTTCCCACCATTATCGATGTAAACATCCGTAAGTGCTCCCATGAGTCCAATAGCACCTCCTCCTATAATAATTTCGATATTCTCTTGTAAAAAAGCAAGAGCTAATTGCCGGGTTGCCTCGAAATATAACTTGTTGATTTGTGCACTTGAGGAGCAGTAAACTGTAATTCTCATATTTTTATATTTACACTATTTTGATAGTTGCAAAAATAAGTAATCGATCGAATTTACAAAATGTTACCGGCCCGGTTTTCATAGACCTGATAAATGGCGACATCGAAATTATTTTTTCATCTGTAAATCAAAGAAGCCCAATGTCGATAATGACTATAAACGGTGAAATTGACCTCTCGATTCCTACAAATTCAAAAGTTGATCTGGAACTTAATACGCTTCATGGCGACATTTTTACCGATCTTGACATCGAACTCGAAAAAGCAAAAAAAGAATATAATGATCTGAATTTTTTGGGAGGCTCAGGCGACACCAAAGGCAAACTCAATGGGGGCGGTGTAAAACTTAATGTTTCCAGTATTAACGGCAATATTTACCTACGGAAAAAGCAGTTTATTGATTTGAAAATACCCTGATAAATTTCTGTTAGGAAATGTATGAATCCCACGCCATAGTGTTTCCAAGTAGATGAATATAAATCTTCCGGGGGTCTGGGTGAAATATATATTACACTTCTCAACCACTTTCCTAAATTTTCTATTCACAATTTTTTTGTAACAATTCACATTTTTATTCGTCATTTTTTATTAACATAAGGAGATATCATGAAATCAATCATAAT
>JAOZRY010000373.1 GCA_029939965.1 Bacteroidales bacterium
ACGAGGCCAAACTACTTTGATTAAAGGCAATGCTCGATTTCCGATTCTCGAAATAACAAAGGCTATTCCTGTGAGTCGATAATCTTCGCTCACCTTTAATTTTTGTATTTTGACTTCTCATAACGAAAAACTTATGAATTAATCAAGCTAAAAATAGGGCATTTTTCATAAATGATAAAAAGTGGTTTACACTTTTGCATGATTTGCATAAACCATATTTTTATGCCTTTAACCTTAATAGAAAAAAATATCAACCCCCATTCTCAAAATCTTATTACCTTATTTTCAATCGTATAATAAGGTTAAGGGTAGGTAATTAATTTCACCTTCTATTAAGGTTTAAAAGTTAAAAAAATAAGGTTTTCTTTCAAAGAAAAATGTTAATTGAGAAATGAAAAATGCCAAAAATAGGGGGAAATATGTGGTAGCAAAAAAAATTTGTTATTTACCTTTATTTGGTAGTTTTAAATGTTGTTTTATCTTTGCACCCTCAAAAAATTAGGGTATTACCTAAGTTACTAATATTCAAAATTCTAACACAAATGCAGAATAAAGGATTTATTATATTTATTGCCATCCTGTTTGCTTTAGTATGTTTTTACCATTTATCATTTACTTTTGTTACATCAAGGGTTGAGAAAAAGGCGGATGAATATGCTCATAATGCAGAAACGAGCCGTTTGGCTAAATTGATGGCTGACGGAGATGCAGTAAGAGAACAGTATTTGTATGATTCAATCGCAAAATCGCGCGAAACCTATTATCTCGACTCAATGTCGAATCAGGTAGTTTACAACATTGGTGTAAGAAAATACACTTTTAAAGAAACCAGAGAACGTGAATTAAACCTTGGGCTTGACCTTAAAGGAGGAATGAACGTAACTCTTGAAGTTTCAGTAAATGACATTGTTAGGGGATTGTCGAGAAACAACCAAAGTCCTGTTTTTCAGCAAGCTCTTACCTTAGCGCGTGAAAAGCAAAAAGACAGTCAGGAAGATTATGTTACGCTTTTTGGAGAATCTGTGAATGAAATTGATCCTAATTTTCAGCTTGCGTCCATTTTTATGGCTGAATTTAAAGATCAAATAGATTATAATTCTACCAATGAGGAAGTAATTACGGTAATCAGAACTGAAACCGATGCAGCTATCGACAGGACTTTTAACATCCTCCGTACACGTATCGACCGTTTTGGAGTAGCCCAGCCAAACATTCAGCAACTCCAAACCACCGGAAGAATTCTGGTAGAATTACCTGGCATTAAAGAACCGGAACGTGTTCGTAAATTACTTCAGGGTACTGCCCAACTCGAGTTCTGGGAAACCTACCAGTTTAATGAAGTCTTTAACCAGTTTCAGGCAGCCGACCAAAAATTGGTTGATCTTCTCAAAGCAGAAAGAATTCTAGGTGATGATGCTGAGGACAGCCCACTTGTTGACGAAAATGATGTAGAAGAAGTAGTTGCTGTTGAAGAAGCCACAGAAGGCAATGAAGTTGTTGATGCTGACACAACAGCACTTGATCTGATTGACCAAATTGCACAGGATAGTTTGGCATCAACAGAAGGCCGCACTGCCGAAGAACTTGCAAAAACAAATCCTTTATTTGCATACCTGCGACCTAATCTCGTTAATAGCGATAATGGATATATTCCTTCACAATCAGCTTCTGTTGGTTATGCCGAAATAAAAGACACAGCAATGGTGGGCAGTATGCTTCGCAAGGTAATGCATCTTTTACCACGCGACCTCAGATTAGCATGGACTATAAAACCAAATAAATATACCCCCGATTACCTTGAGCTTATCGCATTAAAAGTTACCTCAAGAGATGGCTCACCTGCTCTCGATGGTGATGTTATTGTTGATGCACGTCAAAACTTTAGCCAAACAAATGCTGTAGTTGTTGACATGTCGATGAATTCGGAAGGTGCCCGTACCTGGAAAAGACTTACCGGTGATAACATTGGTCGTCAGATAGCCATTGTTCTTGATGGTTTTGTTTATTCAGCTCCAAATGTAAATGATGAAATCCCAACCGGAAGGTCACAGATATCAGGTAACTTTGAGGTTGCCGAAGCGCAAGACCTTGCTAACATTCTTAAAGCCGGTAAACTTCCTGCTCCCGCAAGGATTGTTGAGGAAGCCGTTGTTGGACCTTCACTTGGTAAAGTAGCTATTTCTAATGGTCTATATTCTTTCATAATTGCCTTTTTTCTTGTATTGGTTTATATGGCACTTTATTACAATCGTGCCGGTTTGGTTGCCGACCTTGCATTGTTAACAAACATTCTTTTCATATTTGGTGTTCTTGCTTCGTTGGGAGCTGTACTTACACTACCTGGTATTGCAGGTATTGTACTTACCTTGGGTATGGCGGTGGATGCCAACGTAATTATTTATGAACGTATTAAAGAAGAGGTACGTTTGGGTAAGGGAATTCGTTTGGCCATAAACGATGGATACAAAAATGCTTATTCAGCTATTATCGATGGTAACGTTACTACACTACTTACCGGTATAGTTCTATTTACATTTGGTTCAGGTCCTATTCAGGGCTTTGCCACTACTCTTATTATAGGTATAATTTCATCGCTGTTTTCAGCTATTTTTATCTCAAGGCTGGTATTCAATTACTTCCTTACAAAAAACAAGGTAATTCCTTTTGGCAACAAGGTTACAAACAATACTTTGGCAAATACCCATTATGATTTCCTTAGCATGAGAAAAGTTGCTTATGTAATCTCAGGAATCGTTATTATCCTTGGTATCGCATCTTTATCTATTAGAGGTTTGAACTATGGTGTTGATTTTTCAGGAGGACGTACTTATGTAATTCGCTTCGACCAACCGGTTACACCAAGCGATCTTAGAGGTGTCCTCGAAGTGGAATTTGACCATCAACCCGAAGTAAAAACCTTTGGGCCCAATTCGCAGGTAAAAATAACAACCAAATATTTAATCGATGACAATGATCCTTCGATAGATTCGCTCATTCAGCAGAAACTATATTCAGGCTTGAAGCCCTTCTATCAGGATCAAAATATTTCTTATCGGGAGTTTGTGGCCGATACTGATTCAGATAAACTAATTGGTATTTTGAGCTCACAAAAAGTAGGGCCAACAATTGCTGATGATATCAGGAATCGGGCTGTAATGGCCATTGCTTTTGCACTCATCGTAATTTTTATCTATATCGCTATCCGATTTAAAAAATGGCAATATGGCTTATCAGGTGTAATTGCACTTTTCCACGATTCGATTATAACTATTAGTTTATTCTCGTTATTTTATAATGTGTTACCGTTCAACCTCGAAATTGACCAAGCCTTTATTGCCGCTATCCTAACCATTATTGGATACTCTATCAACGACTCTGTAATTATTTTCGACCGTATCAGAGAATATGTTGGCTTACATCCAAAACGCTTGTTAAAGGATAATATCAATAATGGTTTGAATAGCACACTTGCCCGTACTATTAATACATCAGGAACTACTCTTGTGGTACTACTTATCATCTTTATCTTTGGTGGTGAAGTAATTCGTGGGTTTACATTTGCACTGCTAATGGGGATTCTGATTGGTACCTATTCTTCACTATTTGTTGCGAGCCCGATTGCTTACGACCTGCTTACCAGTGGTGGAAAAAAAGATGTGGAAATAAAATCGAAAAAATCGAAATCGAAAAGGAAGTAGATTTTCTTAAACAATGAATTATATAAAGTCCCTATTCGATATTTGTATTTCGGATGGGACTTTTTTTTATTTTTGCTTTCAATTATAAACATAAGACCTTTTTTGTAGTTATTTTAAATATTTGCATAACCAAAAGTTTTAGATTTGATACTTGCATTTTTCAATATCAGTGGCGGAGAAATTTTTATTATTCTACTTATTGTATTTTTGTTTTTTGGACCAGACAAAATACCTGAAATAGCCCGCTGGCTTGGTAAGGGACTTGCTGAAGTAAAAAAAGCTACAAGTGAAATCAGGGATGAAATAACAAAAGAAACTGAAGGCATTAAAAAAGAAGCTGAAAAAATTAATCAGAACATTAATCTGGACATTACGGAAGAACCGAACAAAAAAGCTAATAATAATGGGAATGATCCGGGTGATGAATTTAAATCTAAACAAGAACCACATCTATAATTTGCCATTATTTTTTTCACCCTTCATGTAATAGGCTCTTAATTTGGAAAATTAACCAACATGTTGTTTAAATTTTTTGTTGTCAATTTCCCGCTTTGCGGT
>JAOZRY010000374.1 GCA_029939965.1 Bacteroidales bacterium
TTTTACACTACTTTTGGCTGGGTTTATTTATTCTATTACCAGCCAAAACCCATAATTATTATTACTTTTGGCTAAGTTTATTAAATTTATTATCAGCCAAAACTAATAAAATATACTACTTCTGGCTAAGTTTATTAAAATTAATATCAGCCAAATATGGATTTTTTTATTACTTTTGGCTGGATTAAAATACTTATTACCAACCAAAACCTAATAAAAATGGGCAAACAAAATATTGCAGGAAGACAGGAAGAAATAGTCATTCTCAACAAAATACTGAACTCAAATGAAGCTGAATTTATTGCTGTGTATGGCCGTCGCAGGATAGGCAAAACATTTCTTCTGAAAGAATTTTTCGATAGCCATATTTGTTTTGAAATCACAGGCATTTACAAAGCCACCATTCAGGATCAACTATTCAATTTTGCACAATCGCTCGGAAAATCAAGCGAAACCGGAATAATCCCTCAAAGACCATCATCCTGGCAAGAAGCATTTATTCAATTGGAAGCCTATCTTGAATCTCCGGGCTTGAAAAAAAAATCCGGAAAAAGAGTTTTATTTTTTGATGAGTTACCATGGCTTAACACACCCCGATCGAAATTTTTACCGGCATTAGAAAAATTTTGGAACAGCTATGGCAGTCGTAATAATAATCTGGTTCTTGCAGTTTGTGGTTCGGCAGCCTCATGGATGATACAGCATATTGTGCGCTCGCGCGGAGGGCTTCACAACAGGCTAACCCGACAAATACGTCTTTTGCCATTTTCGCTTGGCGAAACAGAAGCATTTCTAAAATCAAGAAACATCAAACTAACGCGCTACCAAATTATCGAACTTTATATGGCATTTGGTGGTGTACCCTATTATTTAAAACAGGCAGAATCCGGCTTATCGGTCGCGCAAATTATTGATAACACATGCTTTACCAAAGACGGTGTTTTACGCAACGAGTTTGAGCAGTTATACGCATCGCTCTTTGAGGAGAGTCATTTCCACCTAAAGATTGTAGAATTGCTGGCAAAAACAAGAAAAGGTATAACGAGAAACGAATTATTAAAAAAAATCGGATTATCATCAGGAGGTACTGCAACAAAGATTATTAGCGAATTAGAAGAGTCGGGTTTTATTGAATCGCACGTACCTTTCGGAAAAAACTTTAAAGATGCACTTTACAGACTTTCTGATGAGTTTACGCAATTTTATTTCGACTGGATAAAACCATTGGGGAAACAATCGCCAGGTGCCGGCTATTGGTTGACAAAACAAAATCAACCCGCCAAAAATACCTGGGCAGGCTTTAATTTTGAAACTATCTGCTTAAAGCATGTACAAAAAATAAAAAATGCATTGGGCATTGCCATGGTCGAAACATCAGAATCTACCTGGCGATATTTAGCAAAAAAGGATTCGCAACAGCAGGGAGTTCAAATTGATTTGCTGATCGACCGGCGGGATGCGACTATCAATTTATGTGAAATAAAATTTTCGAGCAAAGAGTTTGTGGTGGATGCTAAATACGCCGAAGAATTACGCAGAAAATCAGAGACATTTAAAAGCGTTACCAAAACAAGAAAAAATGTGTTTATTACCATGATTACAACATTTGGTATAGCCAACAATGAACACGCTTTGGAAGTGGTAAATAATTCAATAACTATAAAAGAACTTTTTTAAACTAACCAAATTCACTGTTTCTACAACTCAAAAATTACATGGTATAAACCGGGGTAAACCATTGGTTGTGAATTTTGCATAATCTGTAAAGCCAAACCTGCATTGCATAAAACAAATTTTATCTTTGCGCCAATATTAACCACAAAAACATTACAATGAAACGTAACAGTATTTTACTATTAGCAGGAACATTTATCATGTTCATTTTATTTGACCTTTTTACAAGCAACCAAATTATGGCACAAAATCAAATTCCTCTTGAAGACTTCTTCAAGAACCCTGAAAAATCAGGTTATCAAATTTCGCCCGATGGAAAGTATTTTTCCTTTACAGCACCTTACGAAAACCGTATGAACATTTTCGTGCAAAAAATTGGCAAGGACAAAGCCACCCGTCTCACCAGTGAAACCGATCGCGATATTTCAGGTTATTACTGGGCAAACAAAGATCGAATCCTCTACCTGAAAGATGATGGTGGTGATGAAAACTGGGCCGTTTATGGTGTGGATAAAAATGGTAAAAACCAAAAATGCCTCACATGCTTCGAAGGTGTAAGAACTCAAATTATTGATGATTTACAAGACATTCCTGATGAAATTATAATCGGGCTTAACAAACGCAATCCACAGGTTTTTGATCCATACCGCCTCAATATCAATACCGGCGATATGAATATGCTGGCCGAAAACCCCGGAAACATTCAGGGATGGATGACCGACCATGAAGGCAAACTCCGTGTTGCCATTGCCATTGTTGATGGCGTGAACACTCAAATTTTATACAGAGATACCGAAGACGAAGAATTTGTTGCTACCTTAACCACCAACTTTAAAGAATCGGTAAATCCGGTATTTTTCGATTTTGAGAATAAAAATGTTTATGCTACCTCTAACCTTGGTCGCGATAAATCTGCTGTTGTAATTTTTGATGTTAAAAACGGAAAAGAACTTGAGGTGCTCTACGAAAACGACAATTACGATGTATCAGGAGTATTTTATTCCAGAAAACGCAAAGTGCTCACTTCAGCATCTTTTGTTTCGTGGAAGCGCGAGCGTTACTTTTTTGATGATGAAACCAAAACGCTTTTTGACAACTTAAACGATAAACTCGGCGAGTACGAACTTGGAATTTCGGGCAGTAACGATGACGAAAATATGTACATTATTCGCACTTATTCCGATCGTTCTTTGGGAGCTTATTACCTTTACGATAAAGAAAAAAATGAACTAACCAAAATTCATGAAGTTAGCCCCTGGATCGACGAAAACAAAATGGCCAACGTTTACCCAATTGAATATGGTGCCCGCGATGGATTGATTATTCCGGGATACCTCACCTTGCCAAAGGGTCTCACAATGGAAACTGCAAAGAATCTTCCTGTGGTTGTAAATCCTCATGGCGGCCCTTGGGCACGCGATAATTGGGGATTCAATCCGGAGATTCAATTTCTTGCCAACCGTGGTTTTGCTGTTCTACAAATGAACTTCCGTGGTTCGACAGGTTATGGTCGCGAATTCATGGAAAAATCATTTAAAGAGTGGGGGCTTGATATGCAGAATGATATTACCGATGGCGTTTACTGGCTAATAAACAATGGCATTGCCGATAAAGATAATATTGCCATTTATGGTGCAAGTTATGGTGGATATGCTACCCTGCAGGGCATTGTGGTTACTCCTACTTTGTATGCTGCGGCTGTGGATTATGTAGGTGTTTCAAACCTATTTACATTTATGCAAACCATTCCTCCATATTGGGAGCCTATGCTCGACATGATGTATGAAATGGTTGGAAACCCGGAAACTGATAAAACACAATTTGAAGCCACCTCGCCTGCCCTCAATGCACACAAAATGATTACACCACTGTTCGTAGCTCAGGGAGCCAACGACCCACGTGTGAATATTGCCGAATCAGATCAGATTGTTGAAGCATTGAAAAAACGCGGCATCGAAGTAGAATATATGGTTAAGGATAACGAAGGACACGGTTTTCATAACGAAGAAAATCGTTTTGATTTTTACCGTGCCATGGAAAAATTCCTTGTATTACATCTTATGGATTAATGAATTGAAAGGGTAACTGGTTTTTTGATAATCAGTTTTCGTTTTTGAAAATTCCTAATTTTGCAAACTTAATTTTCGCCACCTTAGCTCAGTTGGTAGAGCAGCGCATTCGTAATGCGCAGGTCGCGGGTTCGAGTCCCGTGGGTGGCTCCATAAATGCAGGGGGTATGTTGTAAGATCAGAAGTTGATATAGGATGGCGATTTTCTTTAATGAAAATGTTCAAAGCTAAACAACAATAATTTCCTCCCCTTCAAATTCTATTTTATCTCCCGATCTAAGCTTTCGGCGACGGCGCATTTCGGTTTCGCCATTAACTTGCACCTCACCATTATCGATAAACATTTTTGCTTCCGTTCCGGATTCAACCAAACCCAGAAATTTCAACAGTTTCATCAGTTCAATGTATTCCTGTCCATTCAATTCAAATTTCATAGTACATTTTGTTTCGTTAAAAACTACAATACTAACATCATTTCTTATTGTTAGCAAATTATGCTGAATAATATTT
>JAOZRY010001093.1 GCA_029939965.1 Bacteroidales bacterium
AGCCCGCCTTTTCAGGGCTAACAGTCACATACAATCGTTCCCAGGGCGATGCCCTGGGCTTTAATAGCCCGCCCTTTCAGGGTTTTTTCAGCCATAATCTTCAACCGCACAGGTTGGAAAATTGTATTAAATTGCTTCTTTAACAAAATTTAGATAAGCGGAATTTGGCATCCTTCATAATAGCTTAAAAGTAGTTTACACTTTCATGGGGAGTGCTGAACCGAAGGTTTAGCAAAGGCCAGCGTAAACGCTAAACCTTCGGTTCAGCACTCCTTTAAAGTGTTAAGCGGAAAATGAAGGATGCCCGGAATTTTATAAAATGTCTGGCATCCTTCATTTGTCGGTTAACAATTAGGTTGTCATAAAGAATTGAGAACCACGAATGGACACTATTGAACACTGATAAAAATAAATCATTCGTGTCTATTCGTGTTTATTAGTGGTTCAAAAAAGTGTAAACTACTTTCAGCCTGATATGAAGGATGCCAAATGTCTGAATCTGAATTTACAGAATTTATGAATAAACAGAATTCTGAACATTCTAAAATCCTGTTAATTCTGATTCAGACAATTAAAGTAAAGTTAAACCCATAGAAAAGTGTAAACTACTTACAGGGCAAAATGAAGCATGCCGATTTTTTCCGGCAAACATGAAATTTTTCGAGCTGTGCAATTCATTCAGAGGCCCGTCAGGACGGTATATTTGTAGAATCAACGGGCTAAAATCTCGTCAGAGTCCCATCGGGACGGCCTATCAGTCACAGCATAACAGAATAATCGCAATTACATTACAAGTATGCCGTCCCGATGGGACTCTGACCGAATCAGATCATGATTGTACTACAAATATGCCGCTCTCACGGAGCTTTTAAGGAATATTTTATTTCAATTGCACAGGTCGAAATTTTTCATATTGACCAACAAAATTTTTTTTGATCAGATTAAAATAATCATCATAAAAATGCAAGAATTTTCTTTTTTCAACACGTTGCCTTCAAAACTGATAACATATAGCAATCATATATAATATTTTTAAGAATTTTGGTTCGTATTGAAGGCCTTGAACAGGCATTGCAGCGTGGAAACAGTCAGGGATTTGCCGAAGCGGCGCGGGCGAGACAAAAAATAATATTCGCCTTCATCTGCCATCTTATAAATGTGACATGTCTTATCCACATAAAGTTCGTTTTTTTCATGA
>JAOZRY010001094.1 GCA_029939965.1 Bacteroidales bacterium
ATAAATTAAGGACGTTTCTTACCGGATTTAGTGTTGCCTGGGGTATATTCATGCTGATAGTTCTGCTTGGCTCAGGGTATGGCTTGGAGAATGGAGTAAAGCGCGAATTTGAAGGCGATGCTGTTAACTATATTTCAATCAACAGCGGCATAACAAGCATGCCATACAAAGGTATGAAAGCCGGTAGGTTTTTGCGTTTTGAGAATGATGACAAGGTGATGCTTGGAAATATTAACGAAGTAGATAAAAGTTCTTCACGCAGTTTCGTTTTCAATGGGCAAAACCTTTCTTATAAAAATGAATACGGCTCTTTTGATATTTTTGCCATTACACCCGAATATTATTATGTAGAGTCGCTCGAATTAACCAAAGGCAGATATATTAATGATTATGATATTAAACATTTCAGAAAATCGGTAGTGCTTGGACAAGTAGTGAAAGAAGCACTTTTTAAACAGATGGAACCTGTTGGTGAGTACATTAAAATTAATGGTGTTCCTTTTAAGGTAGTCGGTTGGTTTGACGATCCTGGTGGCGATAGAGATGAGTCGCGGATTTATATTCCTATTACTACAGCACAACGTGTTTTTAACATGGGCAACACTATCCGAAATGTTTGCCTTATGCTCGATGATGCAAATACCGATGAAAGTGTTTCTGTTTTAAATGAAGCAAAAAACTTGCTCTCCCGGAAATATAAATTCAATCCACAGGATACAAGAGCTTTATTTGTTTTTAACTCCATCGAAAATTTTCAGCAGTTTATGGATTTGTTTGCTGGTATCCGCATATTTATCTGGATTATTGGCATCGGAACCATCATAGCCGGGATTGTGGGTGTAAGTAATATTATGATGATTGTGGTAAAAGACCGTACCAAAGAAATTGGAATTCGTAAGTCGATGGGTGCTACACCATGGTCTATCATCAGTCTTATTTTACAGGAATCGGTTTTAATTACTGCTTTTGCCGGATACATCGGGCTTGTACTTGGTGTTGGGCTGTTGGAGCTGGTGGGAAGTGTTTTACCGGCAACAGATTATTTTGCCAACCCTGAGGTAGATTTTAATATTGCAATTGGAGCTACAATAATTTTAGTAATGGCTGGAGCTATTGCAGGATTTGTACCTGCCCGCAAGGCGGCTTCAATAAAACCTGTTGACGCATTAAGAGATGAATAGCGAAGGCAGAGGGTAGA
>JAOZRY010000375.1 GCA_029939965.1 Bacteroidales bacterium
ATGGCTACACGCTTTGTCATCCCGCCACTTAATTCTGAAGGCATCAACTTATTTGAATTCTCCAGATTTACTCTTTCAAGACAAAAGTTTACCCGGTTTATCCGTTCCTGTTGGCTCATCTCACTAAACATATTGAGGGGAAATATTATGTTCTCCTCCACATTCATGTAATCGAATAAAGCTCCTCCCTGAAACAGCATACCAATTTCTTTGCGAATATTTTTTTTCTGTCTGAAAGTCATTTTCGTAAAAACCCGGCTATCATAATCAATTTCGCCACTATCAATTTGATGCAAGCCAACGAGGCATTTTATCAAGACAGTTTTTCCGGAACCACTTTGCCCGATCACAAGATTGGTTTTTCCTTTGTGAAATTTCACTGAAATATCATTCAAAACATGGTGGCTGCCAAAATGCTTGTTGATATGTCTTACTTCGATCATACCAGTAAAAGTTGTGTAAGAATTAAATTGGAGGTAATAATGAGAATACTGCTAAAAACCACTGCCCGTGTACTTGCCGAGCCAACTTCGAGTGCCCCGCCACGGGTATAATATCCCTGGAAACCTGATACAGAGGCAATGATAAAGGCGAAAACTGCTGTTTTAATCAATGCATAAGTTATGGTGTATGGTTCGAACCAACTTTGCAATCCAACAATATAATCGTTGGAAGTTACAATACCGGTTAATACACATGCGAGCCAACCACCAAACAGAGCAAATGCAATACTGAAAATAATAAGAATAGGGTTGATGATAACGGAAGCAATAACCTTGGGAAGGATAAGGAAATTTGCAGGATTGATACCCATAATTTCAAGAGCATCAATTTGTTCGGTAACACGCATAGTCCCCAATTCCGAAGCTATTCGTGAGCCTACTTTACCTGCCAGAACCAAGCTGAGCATAGTTGGCGAAAATTCGAGGATAATACTTTGCCGGGCAGTAAACCCAACCATTTTCATCGGAATTAGCGGAGTGTCGATATTATACGCTGTTTGTATGGCTACAACAGCACCCACAAAAACAGAAATAATTATGGTGATACCCAAAGAGTCGATACCGAGGTTTTGAATTTCGATAAGAATCTGACGAAAAAAAACACGAACTTTATCAGGCTTTGTAAATACCTCTTTCAGGAGCAGAAGATACCTTCCGAGATCAGTAATAAGTTTCATTGCTATAATAAATTTCGGCTAAAATAAGGATAATTTAGAAGTTGGGAGTTGATAGATATCCCAAATTTCATCTCATTTAATATGCTTGCCCAAAGACTGGAATAGTAGTTTTAATTATATTTGCCGTTCGTTCATGTTTTATTGTTTAACTGAGATTTACGTCTCTCACATAAAAGGGTTTAGATGACACACACAACCATTCCTGAAATAATCAGAAACCGCACAGCTAAATATCAAAACAGGGATATTCTGAAATATCGCGATAGAAACAGTAAGGAAATAAAAAACATTAGCTGGAATAAGCTTACAAATGATTTTACTAATCTGTCGAAAGTACTAATTTCAGAATCATATACAAAAGGGGATAATATTGGGATTTTCAGCATAAACTGTCCGGAATGGACAATTGCCGACCTTGCCATATTAAATATCCGTGCAGTTACAGTACCGTTTTTCCCAACCGCAAGCCGCGAACAATGCAAATACATTGTGGACGAAAGTGAAATGAAACTCATGTTTGTGGGCGATCAGGATCAGATGGTCAAAGCAATTTGGCTGTTGGATAACACAAAATACCTGAAACAAATTATTGTTTTCAACCATACAGTTAGTCTGCCTAATGAGCACTGTATGTATTATAAAGATTTCATCGCAAAAAAAAATAACGCCACCGAAGCACTCGAAAAAATTCAATCTGAAGCACAAATATCCGATCTTGCAACTATACTCTATACTTCCGGAACAACCGGCGAACCAAAAGGAGTAATGCTTACCAACGAAAATTTTCTACACACCTTTCCTATTCATAAACAACGTCTCGCATTAAATGATAAGGATGTTTCGATGGCCTTCCTTCCGTTAAGTCATATTTTTGAACGTACATGGACATTCTACCTGTATTATGTTGGCGGCACAAATTTTTATCTTGATAATCCACGCGATGTTATTGAGGTACTGCCAATTGCAAATCCCACGATAATGTGTGTTGTTCCACGTTTTTACGAAAAAACTTACGAAGGGATTCAGACTGAGAAAGAAAAATGGTCTTTCATCAAGCAAAAAATCTTTAACTGGTCGATAAATGTTGGATACAAGCTTAGTGAATACCAAAAGGATTCAAAAAAAATACCCGGACTACTTAGCTTTAAACATGCCTTAGCCGAAAAACTGGTATTAGGAAAATTGCGGAAGATACTTGGCAATAATATTAAGTCCACGCCATGCTCGGGGGCGGCATTACCGATGCACCTGCTTAAATTTTTCCACGCCACCGGAATATTTGTTAATTACGGATATGGTGCTACCGAAACTACCGCTACGGTTTCATGTTTTAAATCCGATAAGTACGAATTTGAATCGGTTGGCACTGTATTGCCCGGAGTTGAAGTGAAAATAGGGGATGGAAATGAAATACTTGTGAAAGGAAAAACTGTTTTTTCGGGTTACTATAAAAAACCCGAAGCTACACAAGAGGCAATGATTGATGGCTGGTATAAAACAGGAGATGAAGGACACATTTCTGCCAAAGGCAATCTTGTAATGACCGACAGAATTAAGGATTTGATGAAGACATCGGTCGGGAAATATGTTTCGCCACAAAAGCTGGAAACACTACTGGGGCAATATTCTTTGGTAGAACAAATGGTTGTAGTTGGCGATAACAAAAAATTTGTAACAGCTTTAATTGTTCCCGAAAAAGAAAAACTTAAAGACCTGGCTCAGGTTTATGAAATTAAATATGCAAAATATGATGAGTTGTTGAGTAATGAACAAATCAGAAAACATATAAAAGAACGAATCGACAAATTACAAACTCCACTTTCGGATTATGAAAAAGTAATGAATTTTACTTTGCTTGGCGAACCTTTCAGCATCGAAAACAAAATGCTTACAAGTACATTAAAAACCAGACGAAGGGTAATTGAAGAAAGCTATACTTCAATTATCAATGCAATGTATTAATTCTTGTTTAGTTTCCAGCGTTTATGAGACCATAACCAATTTCCCGGATTTTGCCTGATAATCTTTTCGAGGGTTTTGGCATATTTTGTTGTAATTTCTCCGGGATTAGTTTCCTTTGGGTTTTTTGATAAAAATGATAACTCTAAAGTGTAGTACCCTCTTTTTACCCGCTGGATATCTACAAACAAAACAGGAATATTTCTGAGGCGGGCATGCTTTTCGATACCATGCAAAAACGCAGTTTTCTGACCCAGAAAATTCACCCATATTGCCCTGTCAGGTTTTGAAGGACTTTGGTCTGCAGCCATTATAAATATCGATTTGGTATCTTCTCTTTCATCAAAGGTTTTGGTTGTATTTCTTGTGGAGGTAAGATATATACCTGTGCGCGAACGGTTTTTTCGTATTAATTTATCCAGATATGGATTTGACAATGGAGTGTAAAATCCTACAATCTGATTATTGAACTGTAACCCTGATGACATTGTCCCCCACTCCCAATTGCCGTAATGACATGGTGCTGCAATAATATTCTTTTTTGAATCTTTTAATATATCCAGAATTTCCGGATTCAGAATTTTGTGACGCTCCACAATCTGCTTTTTTGTCATCGTAAAAGCTTTAATACCCTCAACCATTACATCCATTAGATTTTTGTAAGCATCGCAGGTCAACTTGTTAATCTCAGCATCATCCTTTTCCGGAAAGCACCGCCGCAGATTTGAAACGACTACTTTTTTTCGGTATCCAAAAATATGCTGAAGAAGAAACCGAACAAAATCAGAAAAAGCATACAAAACCCTGAATGGCAGAATTCCCATCAGCAAAATAAAAAAATAGGTAAGTGCGGTAAGAACAATATTCATGATGGCGAAAGTAGTAGATTTTTCTTTTGCAGGAAATGAAATCCGACACATTGCAAAACTCATAATATGTTGGTTAGTTTTTCTTTTCAAGAGCCTGACTTCTCCCTTCTAATCTCTCCGCTCTAACATCTTCCGTAAATCTAAAAAAGTAATATCTTTGTTACTGCTATTTGCAAACAACAATAAACAATTACAATCATGGGAAAACACATACGGTTCGATTGGGCAATGAAACGCT
>JAOZRY010000376.1:0-2117 GCA_029939965.1 Bacteroidales bacterium
TTAAAACCTGGGGCTATGGAAACCTCAAACCCACAATTCATTTATTTGGTACTTTATGGACGGACACTAAATAATATTTTGATAAAGTATAATATTCAACAATAATGTGATTATCACAAAACATTCCGGGGGTGTATCGCAGATATTACATTATAGTTTCTGTTACTTTTAATTGCAGTAGCTTCAATCTCTATGGTTTTGAAAAAACACTCCTCCCCCATCAAAAAGTGGCGTGTTGCAAAGTTGGATGATTGGGATATTTATCTTTTCAGAAAAATTTCTCACCTTTTCACCATCGGGGTATTTATTTAGATTTCCCAAAACAAAAAGCTGTTTGTTAAAAACACCGCAACAACCACCAAAAAACCCATTATTAAATCCTGGTAAATCAATTTTAGTGGGATCAACAAGGAGTAGATTTATTCCGTGATCGATTACTGTTTTTGCAATTGAAGCATCAGAGGTAATGGCATTGTGCTTATCCAAAAATACCAGGTTGCAGCGTGTGTAACCCTGGTTTACATGAATATTATTTTTGTTATTACAAAGTTTTGCTATACCCTGATCGGTGATTTTTAAATTATGAATCAAATGCTTTGAGGTAACAACCGCATTGTAACAAGCTGTTTCAGGATACTTTTTACCTACAGGGTTTTCACCGGTTTCAAATTTTATTTTGCTTCTTTCCAAAATCCTTAAATACCTGTCTGGCAAATTCGGAGCTATCAAAAGCTTATCATTAATCTGTGTAAAAAATATATCAGGATGTCCTGAAATTGCCGGATAGGTAATTCCATTCGTTTCAAGCTCCATCAGCAACCCGCATTTTCTGAGATTGATTTTTGCTTCTTCGGGTATTTTCCTGTCAACGATAATCAACATTATACTCCCGGTTTTGAAGTGATGGATCGGCGACAAATCGAACTTTCCTGAATTTCTGCTTGAGCATATTTCTGTTTTTTCCGCTGTAACCAACGGCTGCATTAATCTGCTTTTTCGGAACAGAAATGGTGATTTCATCAAAATTATCAGGGTTTTCGATCTTTCTCAATCTATCGTTCCAGATTTGAGTAAGTACCAGTTCTTTAAAAGAAACATGGAAAGGGCCTGCCACCAGCTCGCTGTTGTCCAAAAAACCCTCGGAAGGATGCAGCCCGGTACGGATAATATTTACACCGGCATTTTCGAAAACCGGGAAAATAGCTGCTGTTTGTTCTACGGCCTCATCCAGCGAAAGCGGTATAAACTTCCCTGCTCTGTAAAGCTTTTCGAGCGGTGTTCCTTTTATTACCAGTGTTGGGTAAATACGGACATCTTTAGCCATTAGCCCTACAAACTTTTTTGCTGTGTTTAAACTTTTTTCTTCCGAATCTCCCGGCAATCCTATCATCATTTGCAAACCCAATCTAAATCCAAAACCGCTGATCATCTCTGCGGCTTTCGAAATAACTTCGGCTTTGTGCCCCCTACCCGATCGTCTGAGCACTTCATCATCCATCGACTGTGCGCCCAGCTCTATGGTTTCAACATTATTGTTTTTTAGGAGCAATAGTTTTTCATTGTCAATAAAATCGGGTCGTGTGGAGAGGCGAATGGATTTTACTTTTTGTTGAAGAATAAATGGTTTAACTGTTTCGAGAAGATGTTTTTGCATTACGATTGGCAAGCCGGTAAAAGTGCCTCCAAAAAATCCAACCTCAATTTCAGAACCGAAAGGAATAGTAGAAAGATGTTTTTGGATAATGTTTTGTATTTCCCCGGCATCCGGAATGTGAGCATGTCCCGATATTTTTTCCTGATCGCAGTAAATGCACTGAAACGGACATGCCTCCATGGGAATAAATACCGGTATTGTAAAATGCTTTGCAATCATTATTTGCTATTCTATTTGAAATTGTAATTTAGGAGCTTAAACAGAAAAAGAGCTTCTACCCAAATTGGCAAAACATTAGTAAAATTATTTTGTAAAATTTTTCAAACATTCGGGGCAGAGGCATGTATCGTACTTCCTGCTAATTTCGGTGAGCTTATCAGGCGCAACATTTACGTCTCCGCACCAGCATTTTCCTGATGGATTACAATGAAACTCTTTTCCACATTTCGGGCATTTTGATGAC
>JAOZRY010000376.1:2217-4244 GCA_029939965.1 Bacteroidales bacterium
GGTGGGTTCAATTTCGAAACCTTAATTTCGGCATATTCTACTTTGGGATATTGATCCATAAGTTTATCTAATATTCTTCGCGCCACATGCTCCAACAATTTCGACTTAATGGCCATTTGTTCTTTAACCATAAGAAAAACTTCCTGATAGTTGATGGTTTCAGAAAGTTTATCGGTTTGCTCGGCTTCACTAGTATCGGTTTCGATATAAAGATCAACAATAAACTGTGTGCCAATAATCTGCTCTTCGCTAAAACATCCATGATAAGCAAAGAATTCCATGTTCTCGATGGAGATCATTCCCATAATAATTTCCCAATATTTAAAAAGTTTATTAACGTGAAATATTTTCAATCCCGGCTTCTATTCTTTTTATCACCTCATCTTTACCCAACAGCTCAGCAATTTTCATCAGATCGGGGCCAAAACCTCCACCCACCAAAACCAACCTGAACGCATTCATTACTGCGCCCATACCAATTTCGTTAGCTTCAATAAATTTTACGATCTCTGCTTTTATCACTTCAGCCCTAAAATCATCTATACCTGCAATCACAACTTTCAGCTCATTCATCATTCCCGGTGTGTTTTCTTTCCACCGCTTTTTAATCACCTTTGGTTCATAGGTTGTGGGTGCTTCGAAGAAAAACGAACTTTGACCCCAGAAATCTTTTACAAATTCTGCACGTTCTTTTACAAGCGAAACTATTTTGGTAACAAAATTTAAATCTGTGTTAATGTTTCTGTTTTTTAAATCAGCCATAAACAAATTTGCCAATTCGTCATCCGCTTTGCTTATAAGGTATTGATGGTTAAACCACTTTGCTTTTTGAGCATCAAATTTCGACCCCGACTTCCCTACCCTGTCAATGGAAAAACTTTTGATTAATTCATCCATCGAAAATATCTCCTGCTCCGTTCCGGGATTCCATCCCAATAACGCCAACATGTTTATAAAAGCATCCTGAAAATATCCCTCTTCGCGATATCCCGTTGAAATATCACCGGTTTTAGGGTCTTTCCATTGTAACGGAAAAACCGGAAATCCCAATCTATCACCATCGCGTTTACTTAATTTACCGTTTCCGTCGGGTTTTAATAACAATGGCAGGTGGGCAAAGTGCGGTGCCTCCCATCCTAAATATTTATACAACAAAACATGCAACGGTGCCGAAGGCAACCATTCCTCTCCACGGATAACATGGGTGATTTCCATCAAATGGTCATCAACGATGTTTGCCAAATGGTAAGTGGGCATTCCATCAGACTTAAACAAAACCTTATCATCCAACAAATCGGATTGTACCTCTACCCTACCCCTAATCAAATCATTTACAACAATAGTTTCATGATCAGGGATTTTTATTCTTATCACAAAAGGATCGCCGGCATCTATTCTCTTTTTTGTTTCCTCATCGCCAATTGTTAGCGAATTATTCATACCGTGCCGGGTTTGCGCCCCATACTGCTGATTGCTTGAACCCTCTGCTTTAAGTCGCTCGCGCATGGCATCAAGCTCCTCGGCGGTATCAAAAGCACAATAGGCTTTACCCTGGTTCAACAACTGTTCGGCGTATTGCCTGTACAATTCTTTTCGTTCCGACTGACGGTATGGTTCATATTTACCACCCACGCCCGGCCCTTCATCATAAATTATTCCGCACCATTTCAAACCTTCGATTATGTATTCTTCGGCTCCCGGTACATACCTGTTTTGGTCGGTATCTTCAATACGAAGTATGAATGTTCCGTTATTCTTTTTAGCAAAAAGATAATTGTACAATGCTGTTCTTACTCCTCCAATATGCAATGGTCCTGTTGGACTTGGAGCAAATCTCACTCTTACGTTTTGTTTATCGGTCATGTTATATTAAGTTTGAACGGCAAAGATAGAATTTAGAGGGTAGATTTTTGTTACGCACCTAAATCCTGCGAAATAAAAGCTAAGCTATTTTACAGAGTGAATTTGGACAAATTAAAAAAACAGGTTTCTCCCTTACCCGGCTCATCGGGTAAGGCTGGTATCAA
>JAOZRY010001095.1 GCA_029939965.1 Bacteroidales bacterium
GGAAAAATACATCAATATTGATTTTTCCTGTAGATGTTTGGAAAATCACAAAGTTTGAAAATTTTTCTGCTGTACTATTTCTTATTATTTTTTTATCGCTCATTTTTCAACTCAATTTTATAAAATTTATCATTTAATATTGGCTGAATTTGTATATTAAGTGCATAACCCCTATATTACCTATGGAGGTTCATATGAAATACAAACAACTAAGCTTAGAGGAAAGATATTACATCTCAGTTGAGCATAAAGCAGGAACATCAGCGAATATAATAGGGAAATCCCTGGGAAGGTCTCAAAGTAGCATATCCCGAGAGCTAAAGCGCAATAAAGGGCAACGAGGCTATCGACACAATCAAGCCCATAATCTAGCTCATATGCGTCATATAAACAAACCCAAAAAAGTTAAATTATCAGCCCCTGTCAAGGCATCTATCGATTTCTTTTTATCACATGATTGGAGTCCTGAACAGATTGCTGGCAGACTAAAGCTTTATGGCATTATCTCTCTTCATCACGAAACAATTTATCGCTATGTGTTGGCTGATAAAAAGAATGGTGGGAACTTATACAAACATCTTAGACACCAAAATAAAAAATATCGCAAACGATATGGAAACGCCAATAATCGTTCAGGTATTCCTAATAGAGTTGATATCGATAATAGGCCCGAAGTTGCCAATAATAGGGAACGTGTAGGAGATTTCGAAGCGGACACTATTATCGGTAAAAATCACAAAGGTGCTATTGTAACATTGGATGACAGAAAAACAAAATTACGTTTAGCAATGGCAGTACAGGGTAAAAAAGCGGATCTAGTAAAGAACGCTATAACATACCTCTTGAGTCCTATAAGTAACCTAGTAAAAACTATCACTTTCGATAATGGTAAAGAATTTACTAAGCATGAACTTATTGCAGAAGAATTAGATTGTGATACCTATTTTGCCAAGCCTTATCACTCGTGGGAAAGAGGTCAGAATGAAAATGCAAACGGATTACTACGACAATATTTTCCAAAGGCAATGGAGCTTGTTGATATTAGTCATAAAAGGGTTTTAGAAGCAGTGCATAAATTAAATTCTAGACCAAGAAAATGCTTAGGATACAGAACTCCATGTGAAGCATTTCTTGAGGCTACAGGTATAAATGTCAATGTTTTGAAAGGTTATGCACTTATGACTTGAATTCAGG
>JAOZRY010001096.1 GCA_029939965.1 Bacteroidales bacterium
ACTGTCACCGGAATGGGGTGGAGAGATGAACTGGTTGATGTAATTTTTTAAGGAGGATGTAAAATGAAAATAGTCAGAAACACTTATCCAAAAAGCCCTTTAGCTCCTTACGCTGAACCCGGCGATGAGGTTCATTGGGAAATAAAAAACGCTTATATCCTGGTACGAGATAGAGACGGGAAAGCTTTGTTTTCAACAGCTCCCGTCAACAGGGCTGGCTTGTTAAGGTCAAACAACAAACCACCTGTCCTTGTGGGAGTTATTGCAGAAGTTAAAAGAAAAGGCTGGATACTGGAGATTGAAAATGCAAACAACAATAACAAATCATGAAGCACCGTTTGTAATTTTTTACAGCATTTATCCTGGGCAGGAGCAAACAAATGTGGACCCTGGATTCCCTCATAAGATAGACATCTTAGACGTAACGCTGTACGGCGAATCATTATCAAACAGCCAAGTAGAATCCTTTATCAAAGATTACGGACAGGATTATCTTGAAAGACTTTGCTTTTGCCATGCACGGGCAAACAGAAATGTATGGAGGTAAAAAATGGAAGAAGTAACAGCAATACTTGATATTTCTTGTTTGATTTGCTGCCCTAAATGCGATGCTGTTTTTGATTTATTTGAAATGCAAGAGTTTCTTGATGATGGGAATATTTACGACGAGTTGATGTCAAAAAATCGTTCGTGGGGAAAAGTCAACTGGAACAAAATTGTTCACTGCCCTGAATGTAATCAAAAAATAAAAATTAGTTCTGTTGAATTTTAAAATGGAAACATTATTTAAAAACTTTAATCCAGTGCCTGAAAAAACACGCACAGAAACTTGCAGATCATGCATCCATCGAGAAAGGTGGCATTTTGGAAGTAAAATTATTCAATATTGTGGGGTTTTGTCAAGCAATAGAACCAACAATAAAAAACTAAAGATTACATGCAATAAAACAGCGTGTGATTTTTATAAGCCGGAGGGGACAGAAAATGATGAAACCAGAATTATTTAAGCTGAGAATAGAGATCGAGAAAGCAATGGTTAGGCTTGACATGCTGCAAATGAAACACAGAGCAGAAACAGGCCAGAAATACACTATGCCGGGATATTTGGTTCTCCCGGAGTATTTGAAGGAAATAAAACTTGGTCCCTCCTGAAAAGACCAGAGCGGCTGCCCGGAGTCGTGAAACGCATG
>JAOZRY010001097.1 GCA_029939965.1 Bacteroidales bacterium
TTTACCCCGATCTGGTAAAAACCGGGCATCTATATATTTTGCAAACACCGCTTTTTAGGGTGCGAAACAAAAAGCAAACTATATATTGCTATACCGAAGAGGAACGTTTAGACGGCCTGAAGAAACTTGGGCAAAATCCTGAAATAACTCGTTTTAAAGGGTTGGGTGAAATATCGCCAGATGAGTTTAAGCATTTTATAGGGTCTTCTATCCGGCTCGATCCGGTAATCCTCAAAAAGGGTCAATCCATAGGAAAAATGTTGTCGTTTTACATGGGTAAAAATACTCCTGAGCGGCAAAAATTTATTATCAACAATCTTAGATACGAGGAGGTAATGGATTAATATTTAGTCTCTGCAAGAAAACTCAATATTTCAGGAAATGGCGCATACTATTTAGTGTCCGTCAGGACTATCGGCTAATCTCAGTTAAATGCGCATATAATAGTGAGGGGGTTATTCTTCCACCGGAACTGGTATCAATTTTATCATGTCATTCTTGTTCCATTTTATTTGTTTTGAGTTTATTATTTTACATGCACTAATTATTTTTTCGCTTATGTAATTGTCTTTTTTGTTAAGGTATATCTGTATCTCTTTTCTTTTTCCTTTAATTATTAATTTGCCAGGCCTTTTGTAAATTTTGCTCATTAACTTTTCGATACTCATTGTTAAGCCCGAAAAATATTCTTGTAAAATATACGCTGAAAGATTTGCAAAAGCTATTTTGTAGCAACTTAACAATTGGTTCAGTTCAACATCATTTTGATAAACCAATTCCTTTTTCTTAATCCTGTTATATTCTTTTTAATGCTTATTTAATAAATATTCCTGACGCTTTTTTTGTTTTTCGAATGTTGCTATTTTGTCTTTTGTTTTTGCCTCCATAATGGCCATATCAGTATTTTGTTTTTCTGTTTTGCCATATAATTGTTTTAAGTCTTTTAAAGCGGGCCTCTACTACTTATCAATTTATTATAAATTAGTGTCCTGCACGTGCGCATGTTAATGCGGTTTCTGTTTTGGTATTCAACTGATGGTTTTAAGGACATTAATGTCGTTAAAACCATCAGTTTGAACAAGCGGCAGAGCCGTGAAATAAACGATTTGTTGATTTGTGCGGTGATTTTATTTTAACGTTTCCATGTCCTTCGGACGATGGAAAGTTTCGTTCCCGACTTTCCAACGTC
>JAOZRY010000027.1 GCA_029939965.1 Bacteroidales bacterium
GGCCTGATGGTAAAAAGATTGGGTTTATGACCTCCGAAAGCGGATCGTTGCAAATGTGGGAAATGAATCTTGATGGATCAGATCGTACACAAATTTCGGATATCGATGGTGGAATTTCAGGTTTTAAATATTCACCCGATCAGTCCAAAATTGTTTACATTAAAGAAGTACCTGTTGACAACGAATTTGCGGATATTTACAAAGGCCTCGACAAAGCCTCCGGCCGTTTGGTTGATGATTTAATGTACCGCCACTGGGATACCTGGACTGATACCTGGTGTCATATCTTTGTTGCCGATTACGATGGTAAAAAAGTTTCGAACAGCAAAGACTTACTTCCCGGCGAACCCTGGGATGCCCCAATGAAACCCTGGGGTGGAATGGAACAGGTAAACTGGAGTCCGGATAGTAAGGCAATTGTTTACACCAGCAAAAAGCAGGAAGGTAAACATTATTCCCTTTCAACAAATTCTGAAAATTACATCTATAACCTCGAAACTGGTAAAACCGAAAACATAACCAAAGGCATGATGGGTTTCGATATTGCACCTGTTTATTCTCCCGATGGTAACTATATTGCCTGGGAGAGTATGGAGCGCGAAGGTTTTGAATCGGACAAAAACAGGCTATATATTATCAATACCAAAACATGGGACAAAACCTATGCTACCAAAGGTTTTGATCAAAATGCAGGAAGTCTTCAGTGGGCTGCCGACAGCAAATCGATATATTTTACCAGCGATGTGCAGGGAACATTCCAGATTTATCAGTTTACCCTGGCAGATGGCAACATACGCAAAATTACCGATGGATTGCACGACTACCGTGGTGTTGCCCTTGCCGGAGATATGCTGATAGGTACAAAGCAAACTATGGCGCACCCCACAGAGCTGTTTGCGGTAAACCCGGCAAATGGTAGCGAAAAACAAATTACATTTACCAATAAGGATTTACTTGATCAGATTACAATGGGTAAAACCGAAGGCCGCTGGATGAAAACCCATGACGGTAAAGATATGCTCACATGGATCATCTATCCGCCAAACTTCGACCCTAATAAGAAATATCCAACACTTCTTTATTGTAAAGGTGGCCCACAAGGTCCGTTGAGTCAAAGTTTCCATTTTCGCTGGAACTACCAGATTATGGTAGCAAACGATTATATTATTGTTGCACCAAATCGCAGGGGAGTTTCAGGATTTGGTCAGGCCTGGCAGGAGCAAATCAGTGGCGATTATCATGGTAAAAGTATGCAGGATTACCTTACAGCTATCGACGAAATGGCCAATGAGCCTTATGTAGATGAAGACAAACTGGGAGCCATTGGTGCCAGTGCCGGTGGATATGCAGTTTATTATCTGGCCGGAAATCATGATGGACGCTTCAAAGCATTTATAGCTCACGATGGTATTTTTAATGAAGAAGCACAGTATCTCGAAACCGAAGAAATGTGGTTTGAAAATTGGGATAAAGGTGGGGCATTCTGGGAGTTCGACAACAAAGTGGCAATGGAGGCTTATGAGCATTCACCACACAAATTTGTTCAAAACTGGGATACTCCAATTCTCGTTATCCATGGCGAACAAGATTTTAGGGTAGTTTATACACAGGGCATGACGGCATTTAATGCTGCTGTGCTACACGATGTGCCTGCGCAATTTCTTTTCTTTCCCGATGAAAATCACTGGGTTCTCCAACCTCAAAATGGTATCTTGTGGCAACGAACATTTTTTGCCTGGTTGGATAAGTGGCTAAAATAATTAGAACATCTTGTAATACACAAATAAAAATCGCCTTCATATATTGAATGGCGATTTTTTTTATAAAGTTTAAAACTCAAAACCTTTAAACCTAAATCAGTTGATTTATTTCAAAAAAAGCACATTTAGTAAATGTCTTATAATTAACATTATGTTAAGTACAAAATGATAAATAATCAGGAGACCAAAACTAAGTCTCCTGACCTCTTTATAAATCAGATATCTTTTTAATCATCAATCCGTTCGTTAATACCTTTTACCTTGTGCCCGATATTAAGTCTGCTATAAACGGCATTAAGTTTATTTACAACATCAATTTTTTCTGGCCTCAACAAATTCGCCTTTTCAAAATACGGCATAGAGTTTTGCATCATTTGATTACCAACACCCAAGAGTGACTTACCATAATCATCTTCCTGATCCGCTAAATTATTTGCTTCAGTAAACCTTTCTTCACCTTCATCGTAGTAGAGTTTTCCGAGATTGAAATTAGCATTAAAATCTTCAGGGTCGTTGTCAAATTTTTTTTTGCGGCCATCGAGTTCTTCATTAAAGTTTTTCATAATATTGATGTTAGGTTTATAAATTAGCTTTCAAAGATAAAACAAAAGGGAGTGAAAATCAATGTTTTCACTCCCTTTATAAATTTTTAAAGATTATCCCAATTTCTATTGGTTAATCCTTTCATTAATTCCTTTCACTTTATCAAGCATATTCAATCTGGTATAAATCTCCTTAAGAGTCTGCAAAGTTACTTGATCAGAAGATTCAATGGAATCTGCTTTTTCAAGATATGGTAATGCGTTTTCCATCATTTTTTTTCCATCAGCCATAAGGGCATCATACTTCTCTGTTTCGCTCAATGGAAGATTTCCAGCCTCTGTAATCTTTTCAGCAGCTCTATTATAATACAAAGCTCCCAGGTTGTAGTTGGCATCAAAATAATCACTATCAACACCAATCGCTTTTTTATACATACCGCTAGCTTCATCATACAATTCCATTTTATCGTATATGGTACCTGCCGCAAAGAAGAGTGTTGAATTACTTCCGTCCTGCTCTATGGCCAAACTAAGTACATCTAATGCCTCCTGATTTTGACCTGTCGCCAGATAAATGTTTGCAGCATCAACGATAAGGTTGTAATCGTTCGGAAACGCTACACGGCCATTATTAATAGTTTTTATTGCGGTTGCGGTATCACCTTCCTGCTTGTAAATGTCAGAAAGCATACGAAAAATACCAGGGTCATCAAATTGCATTTCCATAAGTATGCTAAAGTATCCTTTGGCCTCCTCAAAATTCTCACCAAAGTATGCACTTTGAGCTGCATAAAAAAAAGCTGCACTATCGGTTCTACCTAACGTTTGGTTAACTTCAGCAGATTTGGCAAATGCATTTGAGGCTTTTTTATAGGCTTGCTCGTTATAGGCATTAACACCAATATTAAAATATTGCTCGGCGCAAACCTGTATCCTGTCGTTTACATCATCTGTGTAACTGTTTTTATCGTCTAATTTGAGTGCCTTCAAATAAGCATCGTAAGCCTTATCCAGTGGAAACTCATCCAGGTTTTTGAATGTTTCATCTTCCGTTAATTGAATTGATAAATAAACATTTCCGTAATAGTACCAGGTTTTTGCATCAGCCATGGTTTTTTCGTTTTCAATTGCCGGATCAATTGCCTCTTTTGCTTTATCAATTTTATTCTTATTTAAATAGTTATAGGCACTAATCACATTCTTTTTTTGTGCAAACATAATCCCCGAAGAAAGAATTGCAACAAGTAATAAAATTAAACTCTTTTTCATGTTTTTTTCAATTTAAAGTTATTTTGATTTTTGATTTCAATAGTTGTATCAAATTTACAATTTCCAATGTAATACAAAACTAAAAAAAATAATTCGTTCAACAATTATTATACAAACTATTCTTCGTTCGGAGTTATGTTTTCATCATCAATGGATTCGTTGTTTTCGTCCTGGCTATTTTCATTTTCGGGTTTATTCGCCTCATCCTCGATAATGATGTTCCCGTCAATATCATTCTTTTCGTCTTCTTCCACTTCTATATTTGCAACAGCTGCAATAGCGTCTTTATCACGAAGGTTAATCAAACGAACGCCTTGTGTAGCTCTTCCCATAACTCTGAGTTCAGAAACAGCCAACCTGATGGTAAGTCCTGATTTATTAATGATCATCAGGTCATCTTTGTCGGTTACATTTTTAATAGCAATAAGCTTACCCGTTTTACTTGTTACATTTAATGTTTTCACACCTTTACCACCCCTGTTGGTAATCCTGTAGTCATCGAGTTTTGATCGTTTGCCATATCCGTTTTCCGAAACTACGAGTACATCATATTCTAATGATTCGAGGCAAATCATACCTATTACGGCATCTTTTGCACCTGCAAGTGTTATTCCTCTAACACCAGATGCATTTCTACCCATGGTACGAACGGCAGCTTCGCTAAATCGGATTGCTCTGCCGGATTTTAGTGCAATGAGTACTTCGTTATTGCCATTGGTTAATCTGGCCTGATAAAGGGCATCGCCCTCGCGAATTGTAATCGCATTGATACCATTTTGGCGCGGACGTGAATAATTTTCAAGGGAGGTCTTTTTTATCACACCCATGGCGGTAACCATTACAATGAAGTTATTCTTTATGTATTCTTCATCTTTAAGATCCTTGGTATTAATAAATGCCTTGATTTTATCGCTTGGTGGTATATTGATAAGATTTTGAATGGCTCTGCCTTTAGATACTCTGCTCCCCTCAGGTATTTCAAAAACACGAAGCCAGAAGCATTTTCCTGCCTCCGTAAAGAAAAGCATATAGTTATGATTGGTTGCAATAAAAAGATACTCCAGAAAATCTTCATTACGCACCGAACTGGCTCTGGAGCCACGGCCTCCCCTACCCTGTACCTTGTATTCGGTAAGCAGGGTTCTTTTTATATAACCCATATGCGAAATTGTAACTACAACTTCATCATCAGGGATAGTATCTTCAATTTTAAAATCGCTTGCCGAAAATTCAATTCTTGTGCGACGCTTATCATTATACTTATCCTTTATTTCATGGAGTTCTGTTTTAATGATATCCATACGAATGGTTTCATTATCCAAAATCTCTTTGTAATGTGCAATTCTTTTCATAATAGCTTCATAATCCTCCTTGATTTTATCTCTTTCAAGGCCGGTTAACCTATGCAGACGCATATCAAGAATTGCTCTGGCCTGAAGTTCTGACAAGTTGAAATTATTCATCAACCCGGCTCTGGCTTCTTCCGGTGTTTGCGACCGGCGTATCAGGGCAATCACTTCATCAAGGTGATCAAGAGCAATGAGTAATCCCTGAAGAATATGAGCCTTTTTCTCCGCTTCCTTCAATTCATATTGAGTACGACGAATAACCACGACATGACGGTGCTCAACAAAATGATGAATAATATCCTTAAGGTTAAGCTGAACCGGACGACCCTTTACGAGTGCAATATTATTAGTACTAAATGATGTTTGTAAAGCTGTAAGCTGGTACAACTTGTTCAACACAACATTTGGTACTGCATCTCTTTTTAGATCATAAACTATTCTAATACCATTTCTGTCAGATTCATCCCTAATATCAGAGATACCTACAATTTTTTTCTCATTTACCAGGTCAGCAGTTTTTTTAATCATTTCAGCTTTGTTCACCTGGTAAGGGACAGATGTAGCAATAATTTGCTCTTTACCATTTGAAGCTATTTCTATGGTAGCCTCTCCCCTGATAACAATTCTGCCTCTTCCTGTTAAATATGAATCCCGCACACCTTCATAGCCATATATAACACCACCTGTCGGAAAATCGGGAGCTTTAATAAATTCCATAAGCTCCTCAATGGTAATGTCATTGTTTTCAATATATGCCAATGTGCCATCAATCACCTCTCCAAGTTGATGAGGTGCCATATTTGTTGCCATTCCAACTGCAATTCCTGAAGTTCCATTTATCAATAAATTTGGAATCTTAGCGGGTAAAACAGTTGGTTCCTGTAGCGAATCATCAAAATTCAACTGAAAATCTACGGTGTCTTTATTGATATCATCAAGCAGTTCTTCCGATACTTTTCGTAACCTGGCTTCGGTGTAACGCATGGCCGCCGGGCTATCGTTATCAATCGAACCAAAGTTACCCTGCCCGTCAACAAGTGGATAACGTAAGGACCATACCTGAGCCATTCGTACCATGGCATCATACACAGAGGAGTCGCCATGTGGGTGATACTTACCAAGAACTTCCCCTACAATTCTAGCTGATTTTTTATATGTTCTGTTTGAAAGCACTCCCAAATCCAGCATTCCGTACAATATTCTCCGGTGTACAGGCTTCAACCCATCTCTTACGTCCGGAAGTGCTCTGGATACAATTACCGACATCGAATAATCGATGTAAGCCGACTTCATTTGTTCCTCTATGTTAACTTTAACAATCTTTTCGCCTTTCTGGTTATTTTCCATCTCCTAACTAATTCTATTTAAGTGTTTTACTGATTTTGTAAAATAATGAGCAAATGTACATAATATTCTTATTCTAATGATTGCCAAATCCAATTATTACTAACATGGAGGTGTTAATAAAATGAGGCATTGAAAATCTTTTGCAGATTTAATCAACATATATTCACAAATGAACATTAAAACTTATAATCTTGTTAAATTTGCCGCCTGTTCTTTAAACAGAGTAAAGTAATTCCGTGTTAGATAATAATTGATTTCTGGTGTAGTTATTATCAGACACATGTAGTTTGGAACATTATTTGACAAACCAGAATATTTTTGAATAAACTATACTATTATAATGGAAGCGAAATTTTCTCAAAGAGTTAAAGACGTGCTCAATTATAGCCGTGAAGAGGCCTTGAGGCTCAACAACGACTACATTGGTGTTGAGCATTTGATTTTAGGAGTTCTGCGTGATGGCGAAGGGCTGGCTATTCAAATACTAAATTATTTGGGTGTTGATTTGATTGAATACCGTAAAACCATCGAACATTCCATAATTTCATCATCTGCCAAAGGAACCCGGAAAATGGAGAATCTTCCGCTTGTAAAGCAAGCTGAACGTGTTTTAAAACTAACCTATCTCGAAGCTAAACTTTTTAACAGTGATTTAATAGGTACTGAACACCTTTTATTGGCCATTCTCAAGGATGAAGATAATATTGTAACCCGTACTTTTTCGAAATATGGTGTGGATTACGAAAGTGTTAAAGAGGAACTTCAGGCAATTATGTCGAACAAAAACCCTGAGAGAAGTAAAGGGCTCGGCGCAAAAGTTATTCCAAAGTCAGAATTTCCGGGATCTATGGATGATGAGTTTGATGAAGGTAAGGGCTATAAAAAGCAAAGTAAAAAAACTACTGATTCAAAATCGAAAACACCTGTTTTGGATAATTTTGGCCGTGATTTAACGAAGAGTGCCGAGGAAGGTCGCCTCGATCCGATTGTTGGAAGAGAAAAAGAATTGGAAAGAATAGCTCAAATTTTAAACCGCCGAAAGAAAAACAATCCTATTCTCATTGGAGAACCTGGTGTTGGAAAAAGTGCAATTGCCGAAGGATTGGCCTCCCGGATTATTGATCGTAAGGTTTCACGTGCATTATTTAATAAGCGAGTAATAACATTGGATTTGGCATCGCTGGTTGCAGGTACTAAGTATCGTGGCCAATTTGAAGAGCGGATGAAAGCTGTTCTCAACGAACTGGAGAAGAACTCGGATATTATTTTATTTATCGACGAAATTCATACAATCGTAGGTGCCGGAAATGCATCTGGCTCTTTGGATGCCAGTAATATGTTTAAACCTGCACTCGCCAGAGGCGAAATTCAATGTATTGGTGCAACCACCCTCGACGAATATCGCCAGTACATCGAAAAAGATGGGGCACTTGAACGTCGTTTTCAGAAAATTTTGGTGGATCCAACTACAGCAGAAGAAACCACACTAATCCTCAATAATATTAAAGAAAAATATGAAGATCATCACCTTGTAGCCTATACCGACGAAGCTATTCAGGCTTGTGTTAGCCTTACCAATCGTTATATTAGCGATAGATATTTACCTGATAAAGCCATTGATGCACTCGATGAATCCGGTTCAAGAGTTCATATTACAAATATGCATGTTCCATCACAGATCATCAAAATTGAAACCCAGGTTGAAGAGGTAAAATCAGAAAAAGCTAAAGCCATTGGTGGGCAAAAATTTGAAGAGGCTGCCAGATTTAGAGATATCGAACGAAAGTTGCAGGAAGAATTGAAACACGAAAAACGGAAATGGGAGGAAGAGTCGCAGATAAACCGCGAAAGTGTTTCGGAAGAAAATGTTGCCGAAGTTGTTGCCATGATGACAGGTATTCCGGTAAATCGGATTGCACAAACCGAAGGGAATCGTCTTATTAAAATGGAAATCGAATTGCAGGGTTCGGTTATTGGCCAAAATGAACCGATAAATAAAGTTGTAAAGGCGATACGCAGAAACAGAGCAGGGCTGAAAGATCCGAATAAACCTATTGGCAGTTTTATTTTCCTTGGCCCTACAGGCGTTGGAAAAACACATTTAGCCAAAATCCTTGCAAGGTATCTGTTCGATTCGGAGGATGCTCTTATTAGAATTGATATGAGTGAATACATGGAGAAATTTTCTGTGTCGCGATTGGTTGGAGCACCTCCCGGTTATGTTGGATACGAAGAAGGTGGGCAGTTAACCGAAAAAGTAAGACGCAAGCCCTATTCTATAGTGCTTCTCGACGAAATAGAAAAAGCTCATCCTGATGTTTATCACATCTTACTCCAGGTGCTCGATGATGGTTTAATAACTGATAGCCTTGGAAGAAGGATCGACTTTAAAAATACCATTATCATAATGACCTCTAATATTGGCTCGCGTCAGCTAAAAGAATTTGGCCATGGAGTTGGATTTAATACGGCGGCAAAGGAGTCATCAAAAAACAAACACTCGCACAGCGTGATTGAAAATGCTCTGAAAAGAACATTTGCACCAGAATTTATCAATAGGATCGACGATATTGTAATTTTTGATTCGCTTCAGCGTGAATCAATTCACAAAATTATCGATATCGAACTTATTCATCTTTACAATAGAATTAATGACCTAGGGTACACCATTGAAATTTCCAAAAAGGCAAAAGATTTTATTGTTGAAAAAGGCTGGGATGCTCAATACGGTGCCAGACCACTAAAAAGAGCAATTCAAAAATATGTGGAGGATCCCCTCGCAGAGGAAATCATAAAGACCTCCCTGAATGAAGGAGACCGTATTGTTGCAGATTATATTGATGATAAAGAGGAACTGGTAATTAATATTTTGAAAAAAGTACCGGAGAGCAAACAACTTCCTGCATCGAATTAGACAAAAAACTCATCGAATTTAAAGCTGTAGCATAATTTGTTACAGCTTTTTTTTGTTTTATAATTTTTCCATCAACTCCGCTTCAAAGCTCGATTGTTTTCCGAAACTCAGATTTGTGGAGGCATCCCAATAATTATCAAGCATTTCGTTAATGTGCGGAAATGCCCTTGAAAGGTAACTGATCGACAGATGGAATCCGTTATATTCGCAAAGAAGTACTTCGCTGTTCTTCCCACGAATTATAAAATTATTTGAATCCATTTTAGAATTATTGAGATATTTTTTACCAATCACTCCAACGATCTCTTTCATATTTTCTGGTAATGGACTTTTAAAAGTTAGCTGCCCAAGGGCAAACTCTCCATTCACAAAAAAGAAATATTTTTTCAAATCACTCGTAAACATCTGATCTCTATATCCAAAAACCTTAAGATCGAACAATTCCAATCTGTTGGCATTAATACAAAATGGTTTTCTATTTGATTTGAGTATGCCTTTTGTTTTTGTACCAAAAGGTATGTCCTGAAATAAAATATCCTTATTTGTTTCAAATTCCTTTCGATTGTTAGTTTCTTTATAAAATCCGGCAATATGATTAATAAAATCGTCTTTAATGCAATACGGATACGGACTTTGCCCGGCATAGCTTTTATAGGTTGCAATGTAGCGCGAACTTAACTTACCAAAAATAAGCTTGGATATGAAAATGTGCAGTAGCGGATAAATCCGAATCAAAACAATAATTACAATAATTGCAGCTCCTGCAGGAATAAGAATTTGTAGTGGCATAGAAAAAAATTTGGTTGGCAAAAATATCAAAAGTTATGTTAATACCACTATCAAGGCAATGAACCATGTTTATTTTTAGAAACTAAAAAGAAGCAACCCCAAAAAAGGAACATTAATTCGGGAGAGAAAATAAGATGAGGTAAATAAATAGTCTCTGCACGAAAACTCAATATTTCAGGAAGTGGGTGTCAGAAAATGCTGAGATCGAGGCGGACGAAGTGTTGAAAATCAAGGAGTTTACTTTTGTAAATGACTGTTTTCAACACAAGTCCAACGAAGATATCGGCGTTTTCTGGCGCACACTAAATACGAAACGGATTGAAAGGTGGACAAGAAATGTAATCATCCAATCGAAAGTTCGGGATTCCATTTTATGTTTGATGGTTTAGCACCCATATTAATACCTTCAACAAACATATTAACACACTCGCGTAAATCCTCGTGATAACCACCTTCCAGCACTCCAAAAATATTTTTAAAAGATTTGCTCAACTGGTATCCACATTCATAAAACGCATGAAGAGAAAACCGCAATTCAAGCAATCGATCTTTACGATACCCATCAAAACCGGCAGAGATGGCTACCACATCAGGCTCAAATTTCTTAGCCGCTTCGATTGCCTTGAAAACTGCTTTTAAAAAATCTTTTTCTCCACTATTTTCCGGGATAGGAATATTTAAAGTATATCCCAGCCCCTCCCCTTTTCCAATTTCCATAAAAGTACCGGTAAATGGATAAGTATTTTGTTGATGAATGGAACAGTAAAAAACATCTTTTCTGTTATAAAAAATATGTTGAGTTCCGTCACCATGATGGCCATCAATATCAAAAATAAATACTTTCTTACCTTCATTTGCCAACTTTTGAGCTGCGATAGCTACGTTGTTGAACAAACAAAAACCGGAGGCTTTGTCGTTATGAGCATGATGGCCAGGCGGGCGAACAACAGCAAAATCCCCACTTTCTGATGCCTCAATTGTAATACCCACAGCCAGGCAAGCTGCTTTGTAACTTGTTGGAGAGAGTTTAACTTCAGCAATTGTAGAACCGGTTTTACAAAAATTCTTTATTTGCGAAATGTATTCAGGAGTATGCACCAATTCCAGATAATCTTCTCCATTAGTTTCGATTGTTTCAAGGTCAGAAAAATCTTTGAGGCGATAACTGCCCTCATAAGGGCTACCAATATTATGATCGAGAAATGTGTGATTGAAAAGTAGTTTCATTTAGTGATTTTATTTTAAGGCACTAATTTGATTTATTATTTATGATTTATTATTGAAACCGCAAAGCGGGAAATTGACAACAAAATATTTAAACAACATGTTGGTTAGTTTTCCAAATTAAGAGGCTAAAGTAGATGTTTTTTGTTTTGTTTATCTAATCAGGCAAAACAATTTTCATGGTCTCTTCATTTTTACCACAGATTATAATAATTCATGCTAAGAGATTGTAATAATATCATTGCCGAGAATGCCATTTTCAGGTGCTTTTTACCGAAGCGACAGACGATTTTACTGGCAAAAGATTTCGACTTGGATAATTACGATCGCATCGACTGGTTTACGCCCGAACTTGATGGCTTATTTTATAATAGCACAAGTCATACTGAGTTTTTTCAACCCGGAACAGGTTGAGGTATGTGTTTATTCAATTTCAATTTTAAATGCCGGATTATAAATGAGCCCGATAATATTTCCCCAAGGGTCTTTTACTGTTGCAGTCATTAGCTCACCTCCAACATTAAATGGCTTTTCGTTTTCAACAGCCCCGGTATTCAGCAAATGTTCATAAACTTCTTCTATATTTTCGACTCCCCAATAACTTAAAACACCTTGTGTCAGGTAGTTACTTCTATAAATATAGTTTTTAAGGTTTTATAGCCTAAACTCTCGGAAAGTTGTTCTATGTTTTTCTCAAAGTTTTCATCAGACTCGAAAATGCGACTTATGCCATCTACTATTTTTTTTGGCTCATTATTATCTAATATCAACCCGGTTTTTCCTTGTTCAACCAATTCGGATAAACCACCTACATTTGTGGTAACTACCGGTACACGAAAACCATACGCCATCATTAAAATGCCGCTTTGTGTAGCCGAATAATATGGCAAACACACTACATCTGCCGCTTTAAAATATGGCTCTACTACTTCATTAGGGATAAATTTGTTAACTAAAATCACACTATTTTCTATATTTTCTTTAGCTATTATTTTTTTGTATTTACTAATATCCTCATAACATTCTCCTACAACCAATAGACTTGAATCAGGATAGAGTGATTTTAACGATGGAAAAGCATATAATAACTGGTCTAACCCTTTGTAGGCTCTGATTAATCCAAAAAACAAAATAACTTTCTCAGTCTTTATTCCTAATTTAGCTTTGGCCGTAGCTTTGTTGTATTGCTTTAAATCGTAGCAATCGAATACCGAAAGAGTTGTTTGAAAGATGGGTGTGTGTTTATGATTTTTGCGAATATTTTGTTTTACAAAAGTAGATTGACAAATAAAGTAATCAGCAAAATCAAGTGTAATCTTACTAGATAACTTATCAAGCCATCGATTTTCGTGCGAAATATAATTCTCGACGAGAAACACAATTTTGATTTTTAAAAAATACTTTAATAAAAAGGCAATAGTGCTATAAGCCGGACCAAAAAATGGCATCCACCATACAAAAACAACAGCATCAGCTTTCAATGCTTTTATTTTTTTGTAGGCTTTCCACCAGGTAAACGGATTGATGGAATTGATAATCCTGAATATTTTATTATCGTGTTCATAAAAGTGAATATCAGATTCATCATACTGACTTGTTCCAGGAAAAAAAATCTTTGGATAAAGCAATGTAAAAGAAACCGTATAGCATTCATAATCAGCCTTACTCAAAGTATCAAATAAATGTGCTTCAACTAATGCCTGGCCACCTCTGTATGGATATGCCGGCCCAACAATGACTATTCTTTTCATAGGTATTCCTGATTTATTATTTTAATGTGATAAAATGAAAATGATTTATCAAATCTTTTTCAAAAGTATGGAAACAATTTAAAACGAAAAGAAAAATGATTAAAGTTTTAAATGAGATTTTTTATGAATCCATACTATCCAATTCACTCCACCGCCTTAATCACTGTGTTGGCTTCGTTTACATATTGTGCGCCAGAAAACGCCGATATCTTCGTTGGATTTGTGTTGAAATCAGTCATTTACAAAAGTAAACTCCTTGTTTTCAACACTTCGTCCGCCTCGATCTCAACGATTTCTGACACCCACTTCCTGAAAAATCGAGTTTTCTTGCAGAGACTACATAGGCTTACACAGAAATAAGTCCTTAATCGTCCATTCAACCCCACTTTTCCATTCTTACTTTAAACCCACTCTAAATTATTAAAAACCCACTGTTGTTATCTGAAAATGAAGGAGAAGTTAATATTTTTGCAATTAATTTTTTTTTGACCTATTTCACAACAAACGAATAAAGAACTAAATTATGGAAAAAAGAACAATCGTTGCAATGCCCGGTGATGGCATTGGTAAGGTGGTTTTAGACGAAACCATTCGCGTACTTGATGCAGCAGGCTTTAAAGCTGATTATGTTGAAGGCGACATAGGCTGGGAATTTTGGTGTAACGAAGGCAATCCACTGCCCGAGCGTACTCTCAAGTTAATCGAAAAGCACAAGGTCGGACTTTTTGGTGCTATCACATCAAAACCTAAAGATGCGGCTTTCGAAGAGTTAAAACCTGAATTACAGGCAAAAGGGTTGGTATATGCAAGCCCCATTGTTGGTTTGCGACAACATTTCGGACTCGATATTTGTTTGCGTCCGTGCCATACATACAAAGGGAATCCGCTCAATTTTATCCGCCGTGGCGTTGGTGAAACTATAGATGAGCCGGAAGTTGATGTAGCAATTTTTCGCCAGAATACCGAAGGGCTGTATGGTGGCGTTGAATGGAGTGATCCACCAGCAGATGTTTATGATGCTCTAATGACACACCCAAAGTTTGAAAAGAATTTTGGACACCATCCAAAAAGTGAAATCTCGGTTTCAACACGGATTTTTACAAAAAAACACACCGAGCGAATTCTACGTGCTGCCTTTGAACATGCCAAAAAATATGGTTACAAATCAGTTACCCTTTGCGAAAAGCCAAATGTAATTCGCGAAACTTCGGGAATGATGTTCAAAATGGCCAAAGAAATCCAAAAAGCCGATTATCCTAATATCGAACTTTGGAACACCAACATCGATGCTCAAATGATGTGGCTTACCAAGAATCCAGAGAACTACGGTGTAATAGTAGCCGGAAATATGTTTGGAGACATTGTTTCTGATGGCTTTGCCGGACTTATTGGTGGACTTGGATTTGCCTGCTCGGCACAATTTAATCCCGATTTGGGAATTGGCGTTTTTGAACCTACACATGGTTCAGCACCAAAATATGCCGACTATGATGTTTCTATCGTTAACCCTATTGCTATGGTAGAATCGGCATGTATGATGTTGGATTTTATTGAAGAAAACGACTTGGCGGTAAAAATCCGCAAGGCTGTTTCCGATGTGGTATCAGAAGGAAAAGTACGCACTTATGATATGATGAAAATGTCGGGTCGTGCGGATGTAGTTGAAAGAGGTGCTGCTTCGACCAAAGAAATGGCAGATGCTATCATTGCTAAATTTTAAATTTAAATAATTCTGTATATTATGAATAAAGAAGTTTTGGAACTCTGGCCCGAAATCGATTGGATCGAAGATAAAGACTTGCGCGAGAAAACCGCTAAGGTGTGGGAATTTGCTTTGGAAAGAAGTGTGCTCACCGGCGAAGATTTAAAACGCATTCCTTTTACATTGCTCTGTGGCCCTGATTTGAAAGTTACCTTCATGGATCATAAACGTTCGGTGGTTCATATTGCCAAAGATGCCGGCAACACCATCAACAGTATGTACAAAGGCGAACTAACTGTAAATATGGATGTACTGATTTCGGGAGCTATACTTGCCGATGTGGGCAAACTTCTCGAATATGTTCTCAATGCAGATGGTAAAGCCGTGCAAGGTACTTACGGAAAGTATTTGCGTCACCCGTTCTCAGGCGTTTCACTTGCCGAAGAATGTGGTTGTCCACCGGAAGTTTGCCATATTATAGCTACACATGCCGGCGAAGGAAATATGGTAAAACGTACTACCGAAGCATATTGTGTGCATCATGCCGATTTTATGACTTTTCTTCCTTTTAAAGATAGATTGATTGTATAAAAAATATTTCAATATCTAATTTTAAAAAAAAGCTGTTTCTCTTTTGAAGAACAGCTTTTTTTTATTTTTGGCTATAAACAGTTAGGTTGAACACACTTTACTGCAAAAACAAATCATTGTTAATAACTGAGTATAAAGCTGCATAATAATGCTAAAATTCTTTCCTCAGTCCGATTAAGTATTGCTTTTTTGGCATCTTTCATTTCTCGGTTTACCCCGTTAAATAGATTTCTAAATGTT
>JAOZRY010000377.1 GCA_029939965.1 Bacteroidales bacterium
TGAAAGTGTTTTTATGTAGTTCTGCAACTGTATTGCCTCAATATCAGGCTGTAAAGGCGTTGGCTTTCTGCCTCTATTGCTTTTACGTTTGGGAACAGAAAATGTACAAAACTTTTCGTTATTCAAAGGCGTGTACGGAAATCTGGCAATTATCTACCTTCCCTACAACTCCGGCATATTGACGGGCTACTGCTACGGATTTATTCCCCTTTTTAAGATGTGATGTTTCATCATATACTGATAATGAATTATTTATACAACAATAATTTATCTTTTTATTTTAGTAAAGTAGAACTAATCATCCATTACAACCTAAATTCATGGCCATATTTCAGAGCAAACTCTTAAAGAGTTATCTTTGTATCCTCTTTCAAGAATATAAAATATGAAACTCACAGAAGTAAAAACCAGACAAGATGTAAAAGATTTCCTTTATTTACCCCGGGAAATTTACAAAGGCGACAAAAACTGGATAGCTCCGCTGAATAATGATATTGAGGCAGTATTTAATCCTGACCTGAATGCCTATTTTGAAGATGGTAAAGCTATTAGATGGATACTAAAAAATGATACTAAAGTAGTTGGAAGAGTAGCCGCTTTTATTAATCGCAAAAAAGCCCACACTTATGAGCAACCAACCGGAGGAATGGGGTTTTTTGAATGTATCGAAAACCGTGAGGCCGCCTTTTTACTTTTTGACACTTGCAAAAAATGGCTGCAACAAAATGGCATGCAAGCTATGGATGGGCCGATAAATTTTGGAGAAAACGATCAATTTTGGGGATTGCTGGTTGATGGGTTTATACAACAGAGTTATGGTATGAACTATAATCCTTCATACTATCAAAAGTTTTTCGAGGACTATGGCTTTACCTCCTACTTCCAGCAGGTTACTAACCACCTCGACATGACAGTTCCTTTTCCTGAAAGATTCTGGAAGATTGCCGACTGGATTTCTAAAAAGCCCGGATTTACCTATGAACATTTTAAAATGAAAAACGCCGATAAATATATTCTGGATCTCAAATCGGTATATGATGAGGGTTGGATCAATCATGAACATTTCATACCTTTAAATGTAAAGGACATTAAAAGTGGTTTGGAAAAAGCAAAACCTATCCTTGACGAGGAACTTATTTGGTTTGTATATTTCCAAGGCAAACCTATCGCCTTTTTAGTTATGCTTCCTGATGTAAACCAAATATTCAGACACTTTAACGGGAAATTAAATATATGGAACAAACTCAGATTTTTGTATTACATGAAAAGAGGGGAGATACAACGAACAAGAATTACTGTAATGGGTGTTGTACCTAAGTTTCAAAAATATGGAATTGAATCTGCAATATTTAAACAACTGAAAGGAGTTTTTGCTAACAGGCCTAATTACAAAGAGGTTGAGCTATCGTGGGTTGGAGATTTTAACCCAAAAATGGAAGCCCTGCATAAAGCTGTTGGTGGTACATTTGGGAAGAAACACATTACCTATCGTAAGCTATTTAAGGAAGGTGCCACCCCACAACATGCCCCGGTTCTTAATTAGTGTTTGTCCATAATGTCCGATTTCTTCGTTACGCTTGTCTTTAAAACCAGTCATTTACAAAAGTAAACTCCTGGTTTTAAAGACTTCGCAAGCCTCGAACTCGAACATTCTGAACCAAACACCGACTTTATGGATGGACACTAATTAGGCTCATAAAAAACCACTAATGCTAATATATTAGCGATGTTAGTTTCCAGCTTGCGGTTTCAATTGCCAATTGATGTACGATCATGTTTCAAATATTCCAATTTATTTGGCAAGATGTTACAATGTTCTAAAAAGATTGAAAGGATTGAAAACCAATCTCAACCAATCTCTTTTCTGTCTTGTCCAGGTTAGGGATTGTTAAAAATAGTAATGAGCCGAAAACTTATGCGGTTACACCATTATCTTATTAATTGTAATTCCTTACATTTCAATCATTTCTTTTGTACAATGAATTAATATCATACACAGTATGAATTAGTTTATTTTAAAATATATTTAACCATAAAAACTAAGTACAAAAGTTATTTATTATGAAAAGATTTACATTATTTGCAATTGCATTTTGCATTGGTTTAATGGGCATCGCCCAGGAAAGAACAGTTTTCAGTAAAGATTTGTTAAAACAATCGGCATTGAAACAAGTGGTAAAGCCACAAGATCAGGTTAATCCTGAAATTTCACAAAGTTACGCACCAATCAAAGATTACAAGAGCGTGGTATTATTAGGTGATGAAGTAGAGCTTTTAGACACCCAATATGACCTCCAAACAAACCAGCTACTCTCAAACAGAATTGTTACCTGGCCTGATGGAACCATCTCAGCGGTTGCTACAATGGGACTTGAAACTCCTCCAGCCAGCCCCGACAGAGGAACTGGTTATAACTACTTCGATGGTGCCAACTGGCAGGAAAAACCCACCGAAAGAATTGAATCAGACAGATGTGGGTGGCCTAATATTGCTGCTTGGGGTACTGAAGGCGAAATCGTTGTTGCACATATTGCCAATACAGCCGGAGACGTAGGTTTGATGATAAACCGCCGTCCTGTAAGAGGTGAAGGCGAATGGGAAGAATCTACCTTTGTAAGCGACATTGCTGGTGTTGACCCAACATGGCCACGTGCTTGCACTTCAGGCGAAAACAATGAGTATCTGCACCTATTTTATAACTCATACAACGCTTATGGTGCAATGTCGGCTGCTGTATTTTATGCCAGATCCAGTGATGGCGGAACTACCTGGGATGTTAAGGACGTAATTCTCGAAGGTATGGGTGAAGATTCTTATACTGGAATTACTGCTGATGATTATGTACTCGCTTCTCGTGGCAATACAGTAGTACTGCTTTGTGCAAGTGTTTGGTTCGATATGTTTATGATGAAATCGACAGACAATGGTAATACCTGGGAAAAAACTGTAGTCTGGGAACACCCGTTCCCAATGTTTAACATTATGGAGCAATTCCTCGAAGACACACTCTATGGTGTTGGTAATTCGGCCCAAATTGCCATTGATCCTTTTGGTAATTGCCATATTGTGTATTCTTGTACACGTATCATGCGCGACGAAACTTATGAACCGGGATATTATAGTTCATTCCCGTATTATGATGGAATTGGATATTGGAACGAATCGATGGAAGCTCCTATACCTACACCCGAAGAAGTACCAAGTTGGGCCAACTATCCTGAATATTATACTTTAGACCCCGATTATTTAGATCAGGAGTTAGGTGTACTTATTGGTTGGGCACAGGATGTTGATGGTAATGGCCAGCTTGATTATGTTGATGTTGCTTCCGGAGAATTTCCTTTTGCTGTTTATCGTGAAAAAGGACTCTCAGCATTTCCTACTTTATCAATTTCTGATGATGGCATGATTGCATTTGCTTTTTCATCACCAACCGAATATTACGCCACATCAGATGATAGATATAATTATAATCATGTATGGGTTACTTTTTCGCCCGACCTTGGCAATACATGGGGTACTGATTTGGGTGAAGGAACATTTTATGATTTGCAGGAGGGTGAATTGTTCCACATTTTCGACGAATGTATTTATGGTCAATTTGCCCCGAATAATGTAGCAGGTACTGAATATTTCGATTTTGTTTATAATGCCGATGATAAACCGGGAATTTATATTGACTATACACTCGACCCAACCGGCGAGCAAACAGAACCTTCCACAAACAGATATATCCACAATCTAATACCCAAGTTGCTTGTTGGTATTGATGACATTAATTTAGAAAACAATCCTTCACTCCAGGTTTCAAATTGCTATCCTAATCCAACACACGGAACAACAACACTTACAGTTAGTTTAAGTGATGCCGGTTCGGTTGCTTTAGAAATTTTTAACCTTACCGGACAAAAAGTTATGGAAATACCTGCCGCTAAAATGGCCAAAGGCGTTAACACTATTACTTTTGATGCTTCGGCATTAAACTCAGGAGTTTATTTCTACACCGTTACTGCCGGCACTGAATCGATCAGTAAGAAAATGATCGTGGAATAATTATTTAACGCACAATATTAAATATAAAAAAGACTATCCCTTTTGGGATGGTCTTTTTTTTTACCTTGATTGTTTATGATTGTTTTTTTATAAAATGTACTTTATTTTCCTTTGCTCTATTTCCTGATTATTGAATTTCAAAATTGTAATTTTTCT
>JAOZRY010001098.1 GCA_029939965.1 Bacteroidales bacterium
TTACAATAATGTGCTCGAAAGTTTGGCTAATACTTATGGTCTTGCATTCGCTGATATGAACGAAAAAATGAACGAAGTTGCAATATCAGGTATTGAATATGACGGCATAAAGTTTACTTCTGATTTTATTACCGGCAATGCATTTTCGTTGGATGGTGTACACATGACCGGACAAGGTTATGCACTTGCTGCTAATTTCTTTATCGATGCCATTAACGCAAAGTACAATTCACAGCTTAAACATGTTAGCCCACGATTGTATCCTGGGATATACTACTACCAATAAAACGTACTTAGGGCTTGCTCAAAAATAACTTCCGGTTTTTATGAACATCTTTTGCACACATGCTTCGTTAAAAATACTCACCGTAGCCCAGCTATGCTTGTGTTTTTTGCCTCGCCTATGTGCAAAATATTGCCCCTAAATTCCCGGATTTATTTCTGAGTAAGCCCTTAACCTGATTAATTTTTTTAATCTAACCCTGACAGAGTTCATTAATCTGCCAGGGTTTTTTGATTTTGCTTATATGAAAAAACAAAAATTGATATTTGCCACAAACAATGCCCACAAGCTTGATGAAGTTAAAAATGTGGAGGGAATAAATTTTGAGATACTTAGCCTGAAGGATATAGGATTTGAAGGTGAAATACCTGAAGATTTTGAAACCTTGAAGGATAATGCGCTACAAAAGGCACATTACATTCACGACAAATACAAGGTAAACTGCTTTGCCGATGACACCGGATTGGAGATAGATGCATTAGATGGCCGTCCGGGAGTATTGTCGGCCAGATATGCAGGGCCGCAATGCAATCCTGAGGATAATATCAAAAAGGTATTTCAGGAGCTAAAAGGAAAAATTATTCGCAAAGGAAGATTCAGAACAGTAATAGCCCTGATACTGGATAACGAAGAATACCTGTTTGAAGGGGTGGTTCAAGGCGAAATTCTTAGCGAAAAAAGAGGGAGAGATGGTTTTGGTTACGACCCCATTTTTTTGCCGGCATGTTTCACACACACCTTTGCCGAAATGGATTTATCTTTAAAAAACAAGATCAGCCATCGGGCCAAAGCCACTGGAAAGTTGATTGAGTTTCTCCAGAAAAGGTGATTTGGTTTTTTGGCCTCAAAATCCGTAAATCATAAATCGTAAATCACAAATCGTAAATCAGCTTATTTTCAAT
>JAOZRY010000378.1:0-2992 GCA_029939965.1 Bacteroidales bacterium
GAAACCAAGTCAACTTTTAGTTTTAGTTCTTTTTCAAGCAGTTCTTGAAGGTCAAAAAATGTCCAGCCAAGTGGTTTTTTTAACGAAACCAAAATGTCAATATCAGATTCCTTTTTTTGTTCTCCTCGAGAATACGAACCAAAATATCCAATTTTGTCAACAAAATATTTTTGAAATAATATTGGTTTCAGTTCTTTTAATTTATTTTCTATGTCAATATTAGTTTTCATGTTCCAAATTTATTAATTTTTATGTCATGCCTCAAATTGTCTTTTTTTTGCATGGGTGGTAACTATAATCATAGAAAAATGTTATCATCGAATTTCACTGATTTGTTCAATTCGTTCAATTCGATGAAAAAAAAATCGTCAACATGGTAGCATTAGTGGTTTTTTAAGAGCCTAATTCGATTTATGATTTACGATTTATGATTTATTATTGAAATCGTATAGCGAGAAACAAACATCGTTAAATTGTTAGCGTTAGTGGCTTTTTAAGAATCTAAATAAAAAATCAATTTCCAACATCCAACATCTAACTTCCAATTTAATTCGGATAGATTCGGAAAACTTATCCAATAGTACAAATTCTTTTCAATCCTATCGGATCAGTAATGAAAAAAGATTTGCCCTGTATCTCGATGAGATTATCTTTTTGGAAGCTTTTTAATATCCTAACTACATTTTCGGTTGACATGCCTGCCAGTTCGGCCAGCTCTTTGCGTGTAAGACCCATATTAAATTTTGAAGATTTAAAAATGTTTCCTGAGAGGCAGAGTAGCAAGTCGGCAAGTCGGCCATAGGATTGCCTGTGAGTCATAAAGAAAAACCGGTTGTTGATTTGGTTTGCGTTTTCGCTCATGATGTTGATTATCTTGGAAGCGAACACACCATTTTCCCGAATCAGGTATTTCATGGTATTGATGTCGATGAGACGGGCAACAGAATCTTCATAGGCCGAAATAGTAATCCTAAAGGTGTCGCCATGGTCTGACAGTGCTGAAAGTCCGATAAGACTACCCGGCCCAATGATTTTCAGGATCAGTGTTTCGTTGTTATCTTCGAGATACACCTTTACGAGCCCTTCGCACAACTGAATAATATGCGTTGAAAAGGAACCATATTTGGCTATTACCTCTCCTTTTTTGTAATAAACTTCAACCTGTTTTTTCTCAATTAATTCACGTTGCTCATCAGTCAACACATCAAAACACTTGCAATGTGCTGTTTTATCAATTGTACAGGTTTTGGTAATTAAATTTTGATTCATGGTATGGTTTCTCATAATAATTGTACAAAAATATGAATTCCGTCAATCAATAAAAAATAAATATCAAAACAAATATTGATATAGATCAACACATGTTGAAACCAATATCAATAAATACATAGCAAATATCAATATTTCTACTGTTAATTTTGTAACAATGAAATTTTAGCACAAAACTCTATAAAATTCTATCTATGAAAAAGTTTGGAATACTGTTCGTGGCCTTGTTTCTGCCGATTTTTGTTATCACCTTGTTAGGGTACGATAGCGAAGATCAAGCGGTAGAAAATGAGCCTGAAAAAGAACTTAAGCTACATGATTATGTCCTTAAGGCAAAAAGGAATCCTATTAAGGTAGTTGATCACAATAAGTTTGATGAACTTGATGTGGATTTTGAAAATGCACATAAAGTTACCGAAGCCTGCCTGAGTTGCCACACCGAACGCCACAAAGAAATATTGGAAACCGCTCACTGGAAATGGGAGCGTGATGAAGTAATAGAGGGAAAGGGCGTTGTATCGCTGGGTAAAAAGAATATCCTGAACAATTTTTGTATTGGAATTGGGGGAAGTGAAGCCACTTGTACCCGTTGCCATATCGGGTATGGATGGGGCGATAAATCCTTCGATTTTAACGAACCGAATAATATTGACTGCCTTGTATGCCACGATCAAACCGACAGTTATGAAAAAGCAAAAGGTGGTTCCGGATATCCAAAAGCAAGCGTTGATCTAAATTATGTAGCAAAGAATATTGGAACACCACGCAAGGAAAACTGCGGTATTTGTCACTTTTGGGGTGGTGGAGGAAACAATGTAAAACATGGCGATTTGGATAAAGCAATGTTGGATTGTTCGTATGAAGTTGATGTTCACATGGCAGCAGATGGCGAAGATATGTCGTGCATCGAATGCCATTTAACCGAAAATCACAATATTACCGGTAAGGTTTACGCACTGTCGTCCGAAAACAAAAACAGGGTAACATGCGAGCAATGCCACTCTGACAAACCTCACGAAGATAAAACTCTGGATAACCACCTCTGTAGGGTAGCCTGCCAAACGTGCCATATACCCTATTATGCCAAGGCAAATTCCACAAAAATGATTTGGGATTGGTCAACGGCAGGGAATCTGGATCAGGATGGACACGCTTTGCACGAGAACGATCAGGATGGAAACCACAAGTATCTTTCTATAAAAGGTACATTTATTTGGGACAATAATGTAGTACCCGAATATTTTTGGTTTAACGGTATGGCCAATCACCAGCTTATCGATGACAAAATTGTGGAAATACCAGTTCAGATGAATTCTTTAGATGGTGAATATAAAGATAAAGGGTTGTGTCAGAAATCTATACAACCATCAAAAATATGGCCTGTCAAGGTTCACCGTGGCCGTCAGATTTGGGACACAATAAACAGAACTCTTATTCAGCCAAAACTCTGGGATAAAGAAAAAGGACAGGGAGCATACTGGACAGATTTTGATTGGGCAATTGCAGCCGAAAAAGGCATGGATTACGTAGGAGTTCCATATAGCGGAGCTTACGATTTTGTGGAAACAGAAATGTACTGGCCGCTCAACCATCAGGTTGCGCCAAAAGAACAATCGTTGACCTGTGTTGATTGTCATACGCGCAATAATGGAAGGATTGCTTCAATCAACGATTTCTATCTCCCTGGCAGGGATCACAATGCAGGAGTAGAAATATTAGGAAT
>JAOZRY010000378.1:3092-4194 GCA_029939965.1 Bacteroidales bacterium
GCTCAAGTTGAGTACTACCTTTCGGGGATTTTTAAAAATGCTCCTCACCCTACCGGAAAATCTATACTTAGCAAGCTCAATCCTCTACAACGAATTGTTTATGGTGGATTAAAAATGATGGTTTTCCCGGTAATGTTTATAACAGGGTTTTTATATTATTTCTTTAACTACCCGGTGCAGGGCATCGAACTTTCGAGCCTCGAAACCATTGCCATTTTGCACACCCTTGGTGCTTTTATAGTTGTTGTTTTTACTATTGTTCATCTCTACCTCATCACAACAGGCCATACACTTACATCAAACCTAAAAGCCATGGTAACAGGTTGGGAAGAAATTGATGAAGAAGAATCACATTTGATAGAAGAGGAGCTTTTGGCTAATTCAAAAAAAGTTTTGAAGCCGGTAGTGGAGAAATCAAAAAAGAAAAAATCAAAAAAATCAAAAAAAGCTGAAGCATAATAATTAAGTAAAATATATACAAACTAAAAAATATAATCACAATGAGAAAATTTGCAAGTTTAACTTTAATGGCTTTGTTTGCTGCATTAATCTTACTGCCATCGTGCAACAAAGAAAAAGTGTACAGCTCGGCCGACGAATGGGTTGCTGACGTTCAGCGTAACCTGAAAACAATAACCGTTGAGCAACTTAAACAAAAGATTGATGATTTTGACATGTTTTATCTTTTGGATGTTCGCGAAGCCAACGAACATTATCCAGGATTTATTCCAGGCTCAATAAATGTTCCCGGTGGTGTGTTGATTTTTAAAATGAAAAATGATGAGTTTTGGGAAGGACAAATGTCGTACACTCCAACATTGGAAGATGAGATTGTGGTGTATTGTAAAAAAGGTAAACGCTCGGTTTTAGCAGCTGATGCATTAAAAAAACTGGGATACGAAAATGTTACTTTCCTTGATGGAGGCTGGAAAAATTGGGAACTTACATATCCGCTTGAATATGACAAGAATTTGGATATGTTAAATCATAGTGAGCCTGCAGGAGAATCGGGTGGTTGCTAATTAGTGTGCGCCAGAAAACGCCGATATCTTCGTTAGACAGTCATTTACAAAAGTAAACTCCTTGATTTTCAACACTTCGT
>JAOZRY010001099.1 GCA_029939965.1 Bacteroidales bacterium
CCGCAGCCGCCCAAAAAAAACTAACTTAAAAATCGGAATCTAATTTTTACGTCATGCTATCTCATTTCCGGCTTGTCCGGGTTAGGATATTACAACCACACGAAAAGCAGTGCAATTATGTAATAATCCTTTAAGGCAAGGCGTAATTCTTTCAGGGCTAAACCAATGTGTACTTCAATTGTCTTGGTAGAGATATTTAATTTGTTACTAATCTCTTTGTGCGATAATCCTTTTGTGCGGCTTAATTCAAAAACGATCCTACGCTTTTCGGGCATTTGCTGTATATTTTTTTTTATGATTTCTGAAAGCTCACTTAGAAATACAGCATGTTCAGTGTCGTTATTGGTTTTTACAAGATAATTTTTGAGGTAATCAAGGTATGCCCATTCATTCACCTTTTTCTTGTGGCGGTTAAATATCAGGTTTCGCGTAATTGTGTAAAGGTAAGCACTAAAATTTGCACTGGGGTCAACAGCTTTTCGTGTTTCCCACAGTTTAACAAAAACTTCTTGTGTTACCTCCTCAGCATCAGCAGGGTTGTGGATATACTTTTGGGCAAAGTTGAAAACACGGTCAGAGAAATGATGAAAAATATCACCAAAGGCCTTTTCATTACCATTCTTTAACTCTTGAATGGATGCTATTGAAACTGATGTATTTCTGTGGATTTCCAAAAATGTTTGTTGATTTTGTCAAAACAAAAATACTGTTTTTACATCCAAATAAAATGATTGCCAATAAAATATTGTAGCATTAAGGGTAAAGTTGGATTAGTTATTTACGATGACTTTTTCGCGCAAAATGATCTTTTCACGATTTTTAACTTCAAGCAGATAAATGCCGGGCGGTAATGAATCGAGACCGATAAAATGAGTGAAATCAGCTTTTGGTTCATCAAAAATCCGTTGTCCGTTAGCCGAGTACATCGATACAGAAATTTTTTGGTGTTGACTGGTAATATTCAAAAAGTCAGTTGCAGGATTTGGATAAATCCGAATTTGATCGGCATTGTTATTACATTTATCGCTAATAGAATATGCGCTAATACTGCTCCCGGTTTTAATTTTCGTCGGGCTGTTTATTACTCGTATTTTCATTTTTTCAAAACCAGCAATCATCGCAGGTGTGCTGTATTGATTGGAGTATGTTTTGCTGGCATAGCCACCCATTGTGTTTTGAAGT